>CABGHH010000044.1 GCA_902158745.1 Candidatus Methanolliviera sp. GoM_asphalt | reverse complement strand
TATATCCCGAGATACCGCATTGGACTCACTTCGATGTGGCGCTGATACTCGGTGGTAATATGATTAGGGATATAGGTCTTACCCTCACCGAGAAGCTATATCGTGAGATAGAATATGAAGTCGACGCGGAATGGTCATATAGGGTGATGGTCGACGGGCACGAGAATTCGAGGAGAGTGATAAAGGATCATCCGCCTCTACCATACGAGGTTCCTCTGCTAGAGAACTTCTCGTATCTGAGCTTTCCCCCTGTGTACAGTATCTCTCCGCCGGTGGGGGCTGCGGTCAATATGCAGCTCTTCGGAAAATCTGCCACGATGATGTGGTCACACATAAATGAGGCTACGAAGGAGATATATTGGATCCACGGCTTCCACATCGAGGATGGAATTCAATCGCGTGGTTGGATACTCGCTTCATGCAAGGAATTGGAGGAGAGGTACGACGAGGAAGACCTCATAATGTATCAGGGTGTAGGATACGGGGAGCATGCAACAAGAGAGGATTACTGGAAACTTCCTCCCAATATGGATGTCATAAAGTACGGCGCAAATGGGGAAGTCGATAAGGGCACAGAATTTCTGGGGAAGATGGTTACGGGTGTACCACTTGGGGAGATGTCTGACCGTCTCGAGAGGAGACACTTCGCGACAGGTGTGAAGATCAAGGATATACCGAAGCATACCTGGGACTGCTCTGATTGGGCGAAGGGTACGAACGAATTCACGAGGGATATGAGATTGGAGCTCCTTCCAGAGTTTCAGAACGCTACGAATTATACGAGTTCCGTTACTACGCATGTGGCGGTTCTAGTGCAGAATTCTTTTCTGGACAGCGTATTCAGTTGGTATGCTGTTTATCTCGGTTTATTCACGGCAGAGATGATCGGAGTACCCTATATTTGCTACGGCTATTTTCCCTTCCCGGCGATCTTTAATCTCTTCGTGAATACATCGACGGAGACATACACCATGCGTCTGTCCCAATTGGCTACCGGGTATGAGATTTATCAACCGATTCAAGTGAGTGAGAAGAAGTGTCCACTCCAATGGAGATTACGTAAAGATGTATGGGAACACGGCCCGTTCAATGAAATGTCGACAGTTCCAGATGGGTGTATGTTGCCCCCAAGGGGAATCGCCAGGATGATCCCTCCTATATTCTCGGCGGAAGGGAAAAATATAAGGCAATTTTTGACCGATCCGCCAAGTGAAGAGTTCTGGGAGGTGTTGGAGAGCGATGAGGTCGGCGCGGATAGGGAGACAGGAATAATACCTTCTATAGGCGATGTTCTCCGCCTAAAATTTGTAGTTGATCCTGCTTATGAGCCTATACCTGTAAAGACGTTCCCTAGGATGGATATAGGTGTAGGGCAGGTCTGGCCACTCGATATGACCCTGGAGAAGGTGGAAATTATGGTGAATGAGGGATACAGTGGGCTCGGCGACAACATAGAGCACTACAGCAAGCTCGCGGATAAGAAGATGGGGAAGAAGGATGTGGAGGTTCCAGAGTTTAAACCGCTCTCGGATTATGCAAAGTCGTACAGAAAGGAACTGGGGGAGGTGCATCCTATATATTTAGAGCACCTCTAATCTTCTCTTTTTTTTATTTTTTTATTTTTTTCTATTCTATTTCTATCTAACCCCTCAATTGTTTCATAAATTCCTGCAATGGAAGAATTTTCATTGCCTCGCCGGCTGATCCCTCAATGGCAATCTTCTCGGAGATGAACGCCTCCATCCCGTCGAGTTCCCCCGTCAGCAATTTTATGATCGTTGGCATCTCCGCCTTTATCATAAGCGTCGGTTCCTCCAATTCGCCAAGCCCGATCGAGATCTTTCCCTCTTTCATCTCCAGGTAAAATCCGATGGGGACATCCGAAAGTTCGAAGTTGATGCCGAGCTCTCCGGCTTCATCCACTGCCTGCTTGAGTTCATCGTATCTTCGGGTGAATGCCTCCATCGATTCGTTGATGATATCTATACCGTCTTTTATCATCTTCGGCAGATTATCCATACCTTCTCCGATGTCAAAGAGCCTCTTCAATAATTCCGGCTCCTTTTCGAGTATATCCCCTATATCTTCCTTTTTCAACGTCTCCAAAACGGCAGCAATTTCCTTCATTAAATCATTGAACATGCCAACTATCTTATCTATCTCTTCTATTACCATAATTTTTTGTTATTAGATATGTATATAAAATTTACTATCCTAATCTTCTGTCGAAGAATCGGATAATCCTCTGAATAATAGATGATCTTTTATGTAAGCTGTGCTTCTTCTCTTGGTTTGTAAAAGTACACTCCAAATTTTGATCGTATCTTCTTCAAATACCCACTAACTTTACGATCTCACTGAAGGGAAAGCTTTAAGTTATATAATGAAAAAATTATCATGGGTCATTAGATATAAAACAGAGACAAAAGGGGGTACAAACATGATACGTAAGGTACGTTTGTGGTGGAAAAAAGATGTGAGATATCCATTAAAGTTTGGATTTATCTCCCAAGAAACCGGTGCAGAGAGCGAGATCGATATGCCATACTTTGCCGGAGAACGCAACAGTATGTGCCCCGGTGATGCACAATCATCTGGTACTGCTGGGTATTACCTCTGTGCGTTGGCAAAGCAGGCTAAATCGTTGGGGTTAAATCTGAATTCAGCCAATGTTAGGGTAACTAGAAATTTGGGACTGCTAACTAGCTGGGGAATTAGCAAAGCCCCCCTATTGAATATTCAACCAGAGATCGAGGTAGATGGAGAGAAGGATAATGCCGAAAGATTGATGAAGAGTGTAGAGTCAGTTTTTGATGACATCTATGCAGTTTCCCTAAATATAAAGCAGGAAAGGATGGATGCACCTTTTGGATGTGAAGGCAAATTAGAAGATAACAGAGCTGTTGTTACGTCAGAAACCGGAAAAGTAATGGAATATGCATTCGATGAAGAGGGGGCAATGGATCCTAGAGATACTTTGACAGCAAATGCCGAGGCATGCTATGGTATGATTGACGTTGTACTCTCTCGTATAGCGGGGTGTACAATTTCTGACTATGATCTTACTTATTCTGCCGAATGGGATGCGGCAGATGGCAGAGAGGCGTATAAAGATTGTACGGTTTTTGAAGGTAAGATCACTATACCCAATGGGGCAAAGAAGAATTTCTATAATATGGAGATACTTAACGATGCGATCTGTCCCGTCAGCAACACATACAAACCTGCTCATGTGGAAAGAAAAGATGTAGAATTTGAAAAAGAGCATGAGTTGATGGAAGCAGAAAATTCTATGGTACCGGGCATCGATGACACGAGAGGCATCGTTCTTCCAGTGATGAGAGGCATATTCAGACAGAATTATGATTATCTTATCAGTATGATTATGCCAACGTTATCGAAGTTTATAAGTTCACGCCCTTTGAGAAGTGCTACTACGCCCCGACCAGAGATGTTAACTACGGTAGTAACAATTTTACCAAAAGCTGTGACTGCGTTTGCTCCGCTCATTTCGGGCCCAAATCGCATTCAAGCCGTAAAGTCTGTACTCGCGTTTATGGGAATAAGATAGAGAAGGTATATTTGAATAGGTGATCTTTATGAATGTGGGCGACGCGGTCATTTATGTCAATACAGGAACAAAAGGAATCATCGAGGAGATAAAAAGAGAAGGAAGAGAGGTAGGAGGAAAAACATGGGCATTGTTGGACAACGGCTTATATTACGATATTCTTTTCTTGGAGCCGGCCACTCTAAAAGACCGTTCTGAAACAAAAGATATTTCTATTGAAGAGGTAGAGAGTAAGCTTAAAGAGAAGGCGGATATGCTTTCTAAAGTAGATATGGATGAAGGAGATATAGGGGGAGGGTGATTTACTATTTACTCAAAGAACTTTATCGTATTCTCCACCATCTATCTTCCCAAGCATATCTTTTGGTATCAATCCATCGACCGTAACGCCGATAGATTGGCACGTCCCGATCACTTCTTTAACTGCATTCTTCAATTCATACGAAAGCATCATTTCCATCTTTGTCTTCGCTATCTTCTTCACACCTTCAAGACTTATATCGCCTATAGAATCCCTCCCGGGGGCTCCGGAACCTTTTTCTACTCCCACCTCCTTTTTTATCAGCTCTGATGTTGGTGGGGTCCCCACCTCGATGGAGAAGCTTTTGTCATCTTCCACGATAATCTTGACAGGAATTTGCATCCCAACAAATCCGCTCGTCTTCTCATTTATCTCATCAACGATCTGTTTTATGTTCGCCCCAAGTGGCCCGAGTGCGGGACCGACCGGGGGGCCCGGGGTGGCCTTTCCCCCAGGAACCAAGAGCTCTACGACATCCGACATTACACTTCCTCCTTATCTAATACTCTGATTGAGTCTCCTCTAACTGTAACGGGGATCACCACCGTCGATTCAAAAAATTCCACGGTGACTTCTTCCTTGTTTATATCAACCCTCTTAACTCTTGCCTTCTCTCCTCTGAATGGGCCATTGATAATCTCTACAATATTACCTATCTTCACTCCGACAGTGGTTGGCTGTGGAGTTAAAAATTGTTCCAGCTCATCTGGGGCGGCTTGGCCTTTTATCACTGCCCTCGCGTGGTTTATTCCGTGTATAACCTGCTCCACTACCTCTCTTGTGGCGCTCTCCACCAGCAGATATCCCTTCAACTTATCCGGAACCAAGATGGAGGCGATCTCATACTGTCCCATCTCAATCTTCATCTTCATCATACCAGCCACTGAAATCTCTTCCCCTGCGGTGGTCTTAACGGCAAATATATTCAAACTTTCGTCTTTTTCGTCCATTATTGTCCTGTGAAGAAAAATAGCAAGTATATCATAAACCCGATGATGCCCACGACGAAGATGCCCAACCCCGTTATCTTGCCCGTATTCTTAAACTCATCCCTACTGGGTCTTCTGGTAAGTCTCAATATCCTTCTATATTTATCTAATTTTTCTATAAATCTAAATTCCATCCTCATTCAACAAAATCTATTCCATATTTCTTTTGAAAATCCTTGGATATCCTTTCTCTACCAAGTATTTGAGAAGACTTAACCCCAGTGATGACTATCATCGTCTTAATCTTACTCTTGAGATCTGGATCGATCTGGGCACCCCAAATTATCCTCGAATTTGAACTGATGCTCTTGTAGATCTCCTCAACGACGCCCTCCGCCTCCGATATGGTCATATCTGCCCCTCCAATGACATTTACGAGCGCAGATGTTGCATCGGATATATCGAGATCGAGCAGGGGACTCCTCAATGCCCTTTTGACAGATTCTATCGCCTTATTCTCCCCATCTGCCTCGCCAAGACCGATCATGGCAACTCCCCCGTCCTGCATTATCGTTCTAACGTCGGCAAAATCCAAATTAACAAGGCCAGGTTTTGTGATCAACTCGGTGATCCCTTTAACTGCCCTCATCAAAACTTCATCCGCCACTTTGAAGGCGGCCTGCAGAGGCAATCTCGGAACTGCCTCGAGTAATCTATCGTTTGGGATTACTATAACAGTATCCGATACATTTCTAAGTCGTTCCAATCCGGATTCTGCATTTTTTGCCCTTACAACCCCCTCAACGCTAAAAGGCAAAGTCACAACAGATATTGACAGGGCACCGGCATTTCTTGCGGCATCTGCAATCACAGGTGCACTTCCCGTCCCTGTGCCTCCACCGAGACCACAAGTTATGAAGACCATGTCCGCATCTTCTACAGCTTTTTCTATATCTCCTTCACTCTCCTTTGCGGCTTTTTCCCCCGTCTGCGGCATACCACCGGCACCAAGACCCTTGGTGCATCTCTTCCCCAACAGAATTTTCTTATGAGCATTTACAATTAAGAGATGCTGCGCATCGGTATTTAGAGCTGTTAGATTAGCGCCCTCGATGCCCTCCTCTTCCATTCTGTTTATGGTATTACAACCGCTGCCGCCACATCCCATAACCTCAATGGTTGTCTTAAGACCTTTTAATAACTCTTCTAACTCCTGATTTGCTTCTATGACAGCAGGATCTCCGATCTCTTTCCTCTCCGCCTTTTCATTTTCCAATCCTCCTTCTGCCCTTGCCAGCGCCTCTTTAACGATGGAATCCATCATGATCTGTACCTCACTGATACATAAATTGATTGTGACTTATCTTTTCTTTCCTCTCAAGCTTAAACATTTTCATTCTTTATAAATTTATCTCCTTATGAAGACGCCTCCCGTTGCGGAGGGGATTATGAAATGAAACATTTTCATAAGTAAAACTCGAAGGCTCAAGTCTCTTCGAATGAGATTTGAGATAGAAAGTATGTAGGGCAGGGACTGTCCGAATTAAAAACCTGCGGAAATTTTGGTAAAATCGGTGAACCATGAAGTAGTCGCAAATCGAAGATTTGTGTATCCCAAAAACCGAAGGTTTTTGAGGACCCTATCCATAAGGGTGGGGTAGTTCACTGATCTTCTTCTCCACCGCACTTAAAATTCCTCTTATGGATCTAATCTCCTTTCTGCCTGCCCCTGACGCTTCTAAAATTCTCTTCAGCATCAAAGCTGTCTTCTCCCTGTTGGATCTTGGAAATTCTATCTCGTTCAAGACCCTCAAGATATGCTCATCCAGATGGGCCATCTCTTCCCTGCTTGGAATCTCGGTATCTCCTTCATTATCGAGATCGAATAGTTCATAGAGTATTATTCCGACCGACTGTGAGATATTGAGGGTTGGATAATCTGGAGAGGAGGGTATATTCACGATCACATCGCATCTTTTGAGCTCATCATTCGTCAAACCATTGTCCTCCCTCCCAAAAACGATTAAGATCGCTCCTTTTTTCCCTTCGATGAGTTCTTTTAATCTTTTTGGGATGATAAATGGTTCTCTTACATAACTTTTCCCGCCGACGATTCTGGTAGTCCCGATGACATAATTGAACTCGTCTAAAAGATCCTCTAAATGATCATATATCAAAGCGTTATTTAAAACGTCCTGAGCTCGTGCAGCCATCTTCTTCGCTTCAATATCTATTGTTGGGGGGTTTATAAGGATCAAATCGCCAAATCCAAAATTTTTCATCACCCTTGCTACAGAACCCACATTTCCACTATAAATTGGCTCTACCAGAACCACTTTTATCTGCGGCATTCAAAAAACCCCTTCACATGCCAAATAGAATATACATTATCAGATCTAGTGTCTTCCTGATTGGTAGAGCACAAGTTTTAAAGAGTGGCATCTCTTCACCTCCTACATCTTATCAAAGGTGGCACGTTTGATATGACTTCTTCATTCACTAACCCATAGGAAAAAAGAACCTCATTTAGAGGGGTAAACATCTCATCTTTGTATCCCACCCAGTTTGGTGTGTCGCCAAATTCTAAGACCTTTCCTCCACCCAATAATTGTATCCTATCGAAGTGCCTCGGTGAGTATATAGGATCTAGTATTATCCATCTCCCACCCATCTTATGACCAAAGATATCCTCCTTTAGTTCTAATCTCCCAACCCCCCATCCCTCATCTTTCAAGAGCACGTAAGTATGATAGCCAAACCAAACGTATTCGCCGTTCGTATTCACTGTCATGGCTGGTGCCGAGCCGATCGCAACCTTGTAACCTTCCATCTTCAATAATGTAGATAGGAGTAAAGCCTTATCTGTACAATCCCCATGTTGAGTTCTCATAGTTTCGCATGGAAATTTAATAATTTCGGGCGACATGAGAAGTAACAAACCTACTTTCGGGACGGAGGCAAAACATCTCTCAATTCCTCTCTCTTCCTCCGGGTGTGGAAAGTAGATATCGTCTCTCACGTAGTAATAGAGAAGCTTGGCTAATGCAAGTCTATCCAGATCTTCAAATTCCATGGTCTCCCCGGTTTGGAGAAATACAGATTTTTCCTCCTTCAACGGCTTAATCACCGTCTCTTCCAGATACCCCCTCGCTATCTCACTGCTCTCCAAATCTAACCTCCCGGCATCGTGAATGATCATATAATTCTCGATAACAGCCAAATCTCTTCTATCTTTCTCCTTTTTCTCTCCAATGCCAGAGTTTTTGAGAAGATCTATGTAGTGGCTTCCTCTAAAATCTCTGTAGTAATTAGAGAGCTCATTCGGTAATTTGGGTTGATCTTTGACGAGTGTATCATGTAACTGGGCGCTTGCAATCGGAGACGCCATTGATACCGATAATAGAAGGAGGACGAATATGCCGTGATAAGTTTCCATATGGTATCGCCATCACATAGAACCAATAACTATATATGAGAAGATATGATTATCATCAGAATAAGGGAGGAGATGAGAGGACAAGATGGACATATTAATGAATATATTAAATATGGTGGAGTTGCTGTGTAGCATGCTATTCGGCTCGGCCGATATAAATGCATGTGCCATGTAAACCACCTTTTTCTTTTTTTTATCGTTCCTCTCGCTTAAACCTATAATCTCTATCTAAAAATCCTATCTCAATTTTTTCTCGATCTCTTCTGCATCGAATCTTTTAGCAGTTTCTTCATCTATCAGTCCATAGCCAAAGAGAATATTATCTTCTCCCCTATACTTCACCCAGTTTGGATCGTCACCGAACTCCAACACCTTTCCTCCTCCCATCATCCTCATATGAGCGATGTGCCTCGGGCTGTTGATCGGATCTAGTATTATCCACCTTCCTTCAAGGTCATTACCAAAGACGTCTTTCTCCAGATCATATCTTCCAATGCCCCAACCCTCATCCTTCAGATAGACACAGACGTGGTAACCGAACCATGTGAACGTACCATCATCATTCTTCTTTGCCATGGACGGTGCAGTGCCAATGGCGACCTCATAACCCTCCATATTCAATAGGGTTGCCAGAAGCAGAGCTTTATCGGCACACGCCCCGTGTTGGTCTTCCACCGTCTCGCATGGGAATCTGATGATCTCCGGAGTGGTCGTAAACATCAGACCCATCCCCGGAATTCTGCTTATCGGTGATATTCTTCTTCCCTCCTCTTCAGGATGCGGGAAGTAGATGTCGTCTCTCACGTAGTAATAGAGGAGCTTTGCCAAGGATAATCTGTCTAACTTTCTAAAGCTCATCGTCTTTCCGGTCTGTAAAGGCACGCTCTTCTTCTCTTTCAATGGCTTAATCACCGTATCTTTTAGGTATTCTCCTGCGAGCCGGCTCGTCTTATCATCTAAGCCCCCAGCGTCGTGAATAACTATATAATTTCCGCTGAAGAAGAAGTTTTCTGTGTTCTCCTCAATCATACTCCCCATCATCGATCCACCAAGGGCAAAACGGATAAACTCTGGCATATATTCCTTTCTGTAGCTGTCATAGAAATCTGAAAGATCTTTAGGTAATTTTGGCTGATCTTTGACGAGTGTGTCATGTAACTGGGCATCAACGATGGGCAATGCTATCGAGATTAATAGCAGAGTTATCATCGCAAATATACCATATCGCATATTCTACTCTAATCTTGTTTCCAATATAAATAGCTAACTGATTGATCTTCTTCAAACTCCTCATCAGCACTTCTAAAGAATATGGTCGCGCACGGTTATGCTCGAATGCTTATAAATTGTAGATAGTTTTTTATGTTACGATTCTAATTTAAAATGCTTAAGTAAAGGACGTTAATATTTGAGCATGACTGAGGCAAATAATCTTGTGCTAAAATGATGAAGTATTATCCAGGACTTTTGAGTTATTTGCGATTAAAACCGATAGGTTTCTCATGAATAAGAAGAAACTCGAAATTTTATTGGAGAAGATCGAAGGATTTAACGGTGCCAAGGCGTATTTGGAACAGTATGCGACGCCTGCACCGATAGCAGCAGAACTTTTACACTATG
>CABGHH010000043.1 GCA_902158745.1 Candidatus Methanolliviera sp. GoM_asphalt | reverse complement strand
GTGCGGCGACATCATGTGCGTTATGCACTATGCATATCGAAGAAGAAGAGGTGAACTAGCAGGGAAGAAGGTATATCATCTGATGGCAAGATCCCATCTTACGGAAGACCCCATCTTCAATGAAGATGCCATTAAAGCTGCCGGAAAGACCAAAAAAGATATTGAAGAGCTGATGCAAGAATCTGCTTGTATCTTTGCGTACCGGTGATTAGATGGATCGGGATAAGGCATTCAAACTTTACGGACGAAGTATCAGCCTCATAAAAGAGAACCAACATGAAAAAGGGGGTTTCTATGCAAGTCCCCCTGGCACAAGGTATCCGTACGTCTATACGAGAGATCACTCCGTAATCGTGCTGGGGGCAATATCCGCGGGATTGTTGGACGAGGCGAAGAAGGGGTTAAAATTCATTCTTGATGTACAAAAGCCGAGTGGAGAGTTCTCGCAACGATACGATGTAAATGGGAACGACACGAGTTATAAAGATCCACAGATCGATGGAAACGGGTCGGTATTATTCGTTCTCGGTAAGTATTGTGAGGCAACAGACGATTATGGCCTCTGTACCGAGCATTGGGACGTCATTGAGAAGGCGGTGGAGTACATATTGAGACATAAGAACGATGAAGTAGATCTTATACACTCGATGAACAGCATCCACGAATATCCCGCCTATGAACAGGGGTTTGAGATATATGCTAACTCTGCGTGCTGTGCAGGAATATTTCAGGCGGTAAAGATCGGCGAATCCTTGGGAAAAGAAGTCTTTGAATGGAGAGAGGAAGCAGAGAAGATTAAGAAGGGGATATTGACGCGGCTTTGGTCTTCAAGGATAAGGTCTTTCATAAAAAATATACGGATTAAACACGGTGAGAGTAAACCCCTGGGATACGATCCGTTTTCATCGGTTATAATCGATGTGGATGCCGCAGAATATGCACCGGCCTATTTTGAGCTTATTGAAGAGGATGATATAAAGGTGGTCTCCACGGTGAAACGGATAGATAATTTACTGTGGGATGAAGAACTGGATGGATTGAATAGATATCCCCAAGCGTGGGACAGAAACAATGGCGGATATGGTCCCTGGTCGCACTTCACCCTCCAAGTAGCGCGGCATTTCATCAGAACGGGAGATGAAGACACGGCGGAGAGGTACCTTGGTTGGTGCGTTGAGATTGCGCACGACTATATGCTCCCAGAACATATATCCACGATAGAGAGATTTGAGCTCTGGTTGGAATCGTATAAGAATGCAAATATATTAAGGGACAAAAAAATTACTATGATAGAGAATATAAAGAGACATCCGAAGTGGAATGACGGTCTGGTATATGTTACCACACCGCTTTTATGGCCACACGCCGAGTACATCAGGACATATGAGGAATATGCGGAGAAGTTCCTTAAATGAGAAACGACAAAGATGCAGACGATTGAGCCATACATCTCACTCGCTATTAATATACTGATCGTAATCGCGACAACGTTCATCGCCGCTAAGATCGTTAATAGACTACTTTCTGGGTATTTTAGAGATATAAGTAAGCGATTGAACGTCGAGGAGACGGTATATACGATGCTTAGGAGGCTCCTCATCCTCCTCGTCTATTTTATCGGTGCGGTCATCATTATCTCGATGGTCCCCCAATTGAAGGTGGCCACAGCATCCCTGCTCGCGGCAGGCGGAGTAGTAGGTATCATCATAGGTCTCGCCGCGCAGAGTACGATGTCAAACGTTATCGCTGGCGTCTCCATTGCGGTTTCTCGGCCGTTTAGGGTGGGAGATAGGATTACGATTGGGGAGGAGTATGGACTCGTGGAGGATATAACGCTTCGGCAGACCGTTATAAATACATGGGAGAATAAACGGCTGATAATTCCAAATGCCAAAATTAGCGAGGGGGCAATAATCAATTGGACGATTGGGGATCTTCCGGTGCTCTGGCACACTGATTTTGGGATCGCCTACGGTGCAGATATCGACCTCGCACGTTCGATCATACTGGATGAGGTGAAGAAACATCCAAACGTGATGCACGATAGAAGTGTAAATGTTTCTTTAACAGAACTTGGAGATTTCGCTGTAAATATGAGATCAACCTTTTGGGTACCCGATAGAGGTGTCGCATGGGGCACAGGATGCGATATCAGGGAATCCGTGAAGAAACGATTTGATAAAGAAGGTGTGGAGATACCATTCCCATACAGGACGATCGTCTTCAAGAAGGATCTGGATGATAAGGAGAATCTTTAATTTTAATTTAGAATATTTATTACCTATGTTGGCATTCCCACAATTCCTATCCTAAAAGTTTTAGTATATCTTCCCTTCCTATTCTCTCAAGTTCGCCCTGTTCCTTTCTGATATAGTGCTCAACAATATCTCTATTCCTCGCCTCTTTTAAAAGTTTGATCGCCAGGACCCTTTTACGTAAGATGTACTCCTTAAATGCGCCCGTAGAGTTATTACCATACAACTCCCTCAATACATCATCTCGCCCCGATGGACAGCCCCTTCTCCTCAAACAGCAATATGCCATAGAATTGAAGCAAACCCTTTGATCCTCCCATCCAACCTCTTCTGTAAATTTATCCTTTATCTCCACAAATTCTTTGTTCGACAATCCGACTAATTTCAGCATCTCATTCCTTCTACAGATATCAGAGAAGGTTAGAGAGTAGAATGGATGACAACAGAAGGTCAAAGCCCTTGGATCTCCACCGTGGCATACAGGAACAGGGCAGTCATTCCAGCCTGGCACCTCTCTTATATTACCCCTATCTTTTTCTTTTAGATACATCAGATCACCTATATCGTAAACCCCGTCTCCGATCTTGGCATCACCTTCAGAATTATCGACCTTCTAAATAAAGATCTTCTTATCTCTGCCATCTCGCGAAGTTTATATCCCTCATCAAATTTTATCTCTTCCATCTCATCTCGATACTCTACATAAGGAAGTTTAACCCTCAACCCATCTATCTGTAAATTTATTGGAACAGGAGAAAGAACTTCATTGATCTCTGGTATCTGATTCTTAATCTCGTACATTATCCTTGGTGGCTCTACCGTCAAAGGATCATCTGCCTCCTCCTCTCTTCTCTTCTCCACACATCTTATCACCGCCTCCACCACCTCGTCCAATTTTCTAATCTCCTTCTTCTTCTTGAGTCTGTGTGATACCCTTCCAATGCCCCCAATGTACTCGTCTGCATATCTTAGATCGAGTCTTTGCGGTCCACCTGTCACGACAACAGGAATTTTTATATCGTAAAATAATTTCTCTTTCTCTATAAGGCAGGATTCAAATATTCCCATAATAAATACAGCAACGTCGTGTTCCTCTATTAATCTCTTCTCCTCCTCCTTTATCTGTGCAATCCTCTTTCCCACTCCCCGAGCAAGCCCAACCATCGTCGTGCTTGAACCCTCTCTCCTTAAATATTCTGCAATATCACAGCTCGGGTGTGGCATGTGGTGAAATGCAAGTGAAGGAAGAACTAATACGACATCGGTTCCTGCGAGGGGGGCATACTTAAGCTCCCCCTTCAGCTCCTTGGCTTTTACCTCCAAGAGACCAAAATCTTCTTTTGGTGTGAAGAGATTTAAGACCACCTCCGTCTGCATTTCGTTCTTCTGTATCAGGTAACCTCCAAGATCTTCGACGAGTTCCAAGATCTCATCGTGTCGATAAACACCACCGTTGTACGTCACCGGATAGAACAATTTATCTTCCCCTAATTTCCATTAGAATTCTATCGGCATGTTCCACCCAATCTTTTTTTATTGGGTCTTCAGACGCCACAAAGTACATCTCTTCTCCGCTGAAATGACGTTTTATGATTCTAAAACCTTCTGGAGTGATCCTCTCAAATGCATCTATCACATTTCCAAAGAGAACCTTTGAGGGATCGTGAACTATAAAATTAGATATCTTATCAATCTCGCTATTAGAGACATTTATGATTGCAGAAAGCCTCTCCGGCTGTTCTACCTGCTCTCGTCCATAATTTTTCCATAAAAAACCGAGTATGCTCGGCATGTAGCTCTCGTCCTGTGCGGAGAGGGTGATCTTTCCCCCTTGAGCACGTATCTCTGCCACTTCTTTGAGCTTTATTGGAGGGGCAGGATGCCTTAAAATGGCAACAATTATAAAATAGGGTTCTTCTGGATCCATAAAAACCTTCATCCTATCTATGGTGGTCGTAAGATTTAAATCAGATATGATGTCTCTTATGACACCATCCAATATCTCTTCTTCTTCTTTATTCTCCGAACCACGTTCTATTACTTCCACTTCAAATCTCTCGAGCGATCGCAAAGAAAACCTCTGGTTTTTCAATCCTGTGTTCCTACCTGCGGTATAACTGTGATTGATCTGATATGATTGTCTAATATATATCTCTTTTTAATTTTTTCTCTTGCTCTTCAAAGATCAAATTTGTTTTTACAGTGCTACCGAAGGTAACACCCGAGATGAGAGAGCGGAGCTCTTCATATAAATCCCGAAGAGAGAAGAGCTGCCCCTACGGCACCTATATACTGAGAATCTCTTGGAACAATCACTTTGACTCCCAACAGATCCTCCATCGTCTTTACAATTCCCTCTACCAAAGAACAACCCCCGACCATTATCACAGGCTCTTTTATCTCTATCTCCTGTAGTTGCTGTTCGAAGACCTGTTCCGCGACACTGTGACAGGCGGCACTTGCCACATCTGCTGGAACGGATCCAGTAGCCAGTGCATTCACCAGACTCTGTATCCCAAAGACAATACAATAGCTGTTCATTTCCACGTTTCTGTAATCCCCTTTGAGTGCGAGCGGGCCCAACTCATCTATACTTATACCGAGTCTTCTCGAAGAGATCTCCAGAAATCTGCCGGAGGCACCTGCACATATTCCTCCCATCGTGAAGCCTCCGGGTATGCCATTTTGAACCGAGATGGCTTTGTTGTCCATCCCACCAATGTCTATTATCGTGGCTGGCCCCTCTTGTTTCTCCGCCAAGAATACACCGCCCTTGGCGTTAACGGTGATCTCTTCTTGGATCAGATCCGCATGCATCTCCTCTCCAATGAGGAATCTTCCATATCCCGTAGTGCCTAAAGCCTCTATATCTCCTTTATTCAAACCTGTCTCATTCAACGCGTCATTGAACGCTGTTTCTGCACTCTTTTTTACATCTGTCGTAGGAACCCACCCCCTCCCGATCACCGCATTCTCTTCCATGATCGTGGCTTTTGTCGTGGTGGAACCAGAATCTATGCCCGCCGTGATACCTTCCTGTTTTTTTCTTGCCAAGAGGTCCTTTCTCCTTGCTGTCGTCGTCAAAGCTTCCATTCTCGTATAAAGAGTCGCCGCCGTTGTTCTCTCCGTAAAAGAATAGCTTATGATCGGGATCTCGGAGTGCTCGTGAATATATCTTCTTACCGTGCTCCTCATCAGTGTTCCTTCCGCGCATCTAAAACAGGTGCATATAAAGACTGCATCCGCATCCACCTCACCTTCTACGATGGATTTTGCACTTGCCGCCATGAGTCTTAAATCCGGGCTTGCAACGTTTAGACCAAGCTCTTCTGTGGCTAAATCTATATTTTTTGTCTCCACATAAGGATAAATAAGTTTGGCATTGAACTTCTTGGCGGCAGTCTCTATCTCCCTATAAATACCGCTGTATTCGGCACCACACGAAAGTAGAGCGATCTTAATCTCTTCCATTCTTTTTCCCTTCTTTCAAGTCCCTCAAAAATTTTTCGATCGAATACACGAAATTTTTTGCATCTTCCTCGTTCTCCTTCGGATATTCTACTTCTAAAGTAGGTATGCCCCTTCTCTTGACCATATACCTCAGATATTCATTTGTTCTGGCACATCCTACACATCCAAAACTATAATCTGCATTCCTAACGATTATTGCCGCATCTGCATTCTCAATCAGAGGACCAATCAGTGCCAGTCTGCCTCTAACCCCAGGTGGGGTATCCACCGCGGCATACTTCAATCCTGCCTTGACGTCTTCCGGCGTCACATTTAAGGGAGGAGAATCAAGACTGAGATCTGTAACTTTATCCCTTATGACCCTCATCATTACGAGCGGTTCGTGACCAAACCTCTCCACAAGGTCTGAAAGTATCAAACTCGTTGGAGGGAAGATGAAAACTTTCATTTATACATACCCTCGATCATCTTTTGAAGCTTTATAGCGTTCATCTTTTTATCTTGATCATAAGGATGAATTTTATAATCTACTTCTTCATCAAGATTATTTAGAGAATCTTCTATCAAAGGGAGCATCTTAATTTCTCTTTCTAACTGATAAAATCCCGGACGTGCACCTCCTCCTCTATCTGCACGGCATCTTCTCACATCACCCATTGGAAAACCCCTCTCTTTTATAAATACCCCATTTCCGAATTCATTCCTCATGTAATCCGTGGCACGCCTCATCTCTTCTTCTTCTCCACTTATAAGCACCCCAAAACAAGTTTCTTTGATGGTCAAATCGAATTGTAACTTATATATCTTTGATAAGATCGGTGCGTAACTGGATACGACCACCATCTTCGTCACTTTACTCAATCAGATCTCGCCTCACGTATATAAAGATAATCTCCCTCCTTTAACACGCCAAGTTTTTCGAGATCGATCAATCTTCCGATTATATTGGTAGCCTTGAAGCTCTCTCCGGATGGTCCATATCTCTCATCTTCTTCGAGCTTTATCCCGATCAAACCTGCATTCTTAGCGGCCTGATTGGTTATGCCTATCTCACCGCCTCTCACCACCTTTGACGGTTTATTTTCTGGTAATATCGATCCTTCTAAATATGGTTTGAAGAGCCATATATTCTTGTACTGAAAATAAACCTCAAGTTTCCCTATAGGATGGTATCTCAGACCGATCTCTTTTCTAAATAGATTTAAGGTCTTTGGCGCATTAGTATCATATAAAAGAACCTTAGCTAATCTATCTTTTGGGATCGTTTCTACATCTACGCTTCCCCTCTTCAATATCTCAAAGGTCTCTTCTGGATTCTGTTCGACGATGATATCTTCATCGTCTCCAAGTATATGAATCAATTTTATATTATTATCGACACAAAACCTTCTTGCATCCTCGACGCTCTTCCCGATCAGAGAGAGGCGTTTGATACCTGTATCGATCCTTACAACATCTCCTTTTTTTGCTGCCTCCAGTAGTCTCATACCTTCTTTCACATTACCGATCAGAGAGTGTATCCTGCTCGAACCTCTATCTCTCTTATAGATAAATACCTTCCCTTCGCCTTTCCCGATTGTTCTAACCGTTATTGTGCCTCTCTTCCTTGGGCCAAAGACCTCGAACGGCGTTTCTTCTCCGGCAAAATCGTCGTTTGCAACGTACGTATCTCCCACAGCTTTTATCTCTATACGATCATCCTCTGTTGCAAGAAGGAAGTGTTCAGAACCTTTTGGCGAGTCTTCGCGTAATCTGATATTAAGATACGTTAAAACTTCATCTCCATCATCCAATTTTAAATAGATATCCTTTGAGACGAGAGAGTTTGATAACTCCTCCATTTTGAAAGAAGGTTTTATCTCATCAATACGATCCTCAACGCCAAGGGCGTTTAAAATTCCTTTCCCCGCGATGACCTTCGCAAATACAGGTTCTTTGGGAGAGCCATAAGATGCCCTATGTCGCTCCTTTGAGAATATCAGATATGAGTTCTCGGCGGAATATCCGGCAGATCCAAAAAGGACATCATAACGGTCAAATTCAGTTTCCTTCCGCTCTGGAAGAATTTTGAGTGGAACAGGGCCAAAAGCCACCACATCTTTATCACTCCAATGTACCTTTGATCCTCCAAAAGAGCTATAATAGTCACTCCAAACCGCTCCCGCATCTGGGATTAATTCTATTCTTATCTCGCCCCGTGAGGTTTTTATAGCGTATTCGTGCGTCTCTATCTCCTCTCTCTTTACGCCCTTTATCACGGCAAATACGTGATCGCCGTTATATTTGTATGTGGCTGTATGGAAGAGATCGTTTACGGCAGAGCCGTCTTTTAATTCGATCTCTCTCCCATCCATCTTAACCTTCAACCTCTTCTCTCTCCATCTCTGTAAGCTCGTTCATTATGACCGCGGGTTCATCCACCAAAACGACCTTCCCAGATCTCATAAGGGCAGATCTGTCACAGACATCCTTTACAAAATCCATGTCGTGGCTGACGATTAGAAAAGTTGTTCCCGTCTTGTTCCTTGCACTCAATATACTATTTGCAACATCCCTTCTCGTTACAGGATCCATCGTCCCGGTTGGCTCATCGAGAATTATCAGCTTCGGTTCTCTGATCAAAATCTGAGCCAATGCCACTCGATGTCGTTCTCCCACGCTAAGCTCGTCTGGATATTTCTCCATGATTTCATTCCCTTTCTTCTCCGAAAAGCCTGCCCCTTTTAAACTGTAGTTAGCTTTAATCTCTGCCAGCTCTTTTGGCAGATTCATGCCTATACTATCGGTTAAGTTATCCAAAACTGTCCTATGAGAGTATAGATCGTATTCCTGATGGAGAAGCCCTATGTACTGCTTGGCTCTTCCTCGGCCATATACCCCCGGAATGGTCATATCTACCCATTCATCACCTACTCTTGCCTCCACCTCTCCATCCGTAGGCTCCGTTATTCCCGCCAGGATCCTGCTCGTCGTCGTCTTTCCACCCCCACTAATCCCGACCAGCCCGAATACCTCTCCCTCTTTGATCTCAAAACTAACCCCGTCCACGGCCTTGACCACCCCTCTCTCGATGGAGAAGTATTTCTTCTTCAAACCCTTGATCCTCACGATCGGGGCGCCCACCTCTACCACTGGCCTCTTTATCGCTCCGACCAGTTCCAAGAACTCATCGACTATCTCCCCCACATCTCCCGCCTTCTTTACCTTCCCCTCCTCCAAAAAGATAGCTCTGTCCGCAAGTTTTCTTATCGTCTCGGTCCAATGGCTGGTCACAACAAGTGTGTTTCCCCCTTTTTTGAACTCGAGGAGCTGATCATCTACCATCGTCGCGGTCTCCTCGTCTAAGGTTCCGGTCGGTTCATCCGCAAATAAGATCAAAGGATTTTTTGCTATCTGCCTGACCAATACAACCCGCTGTTTTTCCCCTCCACTAAGATCTCCTGCTAGATGAAACATTCTGTGGCTTAAATTAACTTTCTCCAGGAGCTTCACCGATGCTTTTACCTTATTTCCCTCAAAATTGCCTTCGTCGAAGCTTTTCATCAAGTTCTCTATTACGGTCTCCTCTCCGTAAAGGGCAAAACTTCTTTGAAGCATTATGGCGGTTCTATCTCTTATGAGTCGCCTCTCTTTGGGTTCTTTCCAGAAATTAACCGCCTTAAGTTTTAATTTTGAAGAGCAACACGGACACGCCCCACCTGCCCTGCTCGGAACTCCCAACCAGCCACATTCACCACAGTGAGAAAGGTTATAGATCACTTCCCCGTCGGTCGGCACCTGGCTTCCTCTCAAAACGTTCAAAAGAATGGACTTTCCAGATCCGCTAACTCCGACAACTCCCAGTATCTCTCCCTCGTTGAGTTCAAAACTTATCTTCTCCAATGCCTTTATCCCATCGAACTCCACCGTTACATTATTGACTTCTATTATCGGAGACGTTTTAATTACCTCCATTTCCAAAGGATCTTTGGGAATGATCGTTCAAAACATTTAAATTTTATTGGTATCTCCCAACTCTTCAGATATATAACTTCTTCGTGCCCATTTGTCCTCTTCTAAAATCAACTCGGCGGCATCTTTACCCGATAACGTCATACATCTCCATCAAAGACATAACTTCCACCCTTTATCTCGATCGCCTTTCCTTTCATCAACGCATCGGCTACCTTCCGTCTTGCAGATTTTAGATCATTCCAGAAGGTCCTTCTAGAGACACCCATCATATATGCCGCATCTTCTTGATTCAAACCCTCCAGGTCGATCAACCGTATGGCCTCCAACTCATTTATCGTCAATTCTACCAACTCTAAATCTTTTGTGGTGCCGGCGGGTTTATAAAAGAATGCTTCTGGCAGGCGTCCAACCCGCCTTCTCACCCTTCGTCGTTTGCCGCTCGTCATCTCCTTGGGACGCATATGTGTAATAATATAAATAAATTGCTCTCTCTTATAGTGATAAGAGAAATGAATGAAAGGTTTGGGAATTATTCAATTGTTCGATAAGACAGGAGAGTTAAACCTTTAAGTACTCACCTTTACATACTCCATCTATTGATTCTCCAACATAGTTT
>CABGHH010000042.1 GCA_902158745.1 Candidatus Methanolliviera sp. GoM_asphalt | reverse complement strand
CCTTTTTCGATAAGGTTCTTTTGGCAAAGGCGGTTCTCAGTGCACGCCGGCTAAAAGACCCCCTGGTCTTTGATGAGTTCCCGGCAACGAAATGGGTGATTGAAAAAACAAATCGGTCTGTGTATGAGAATTTCTTTGAACCGCTATTCAAAAGCAAATTTGGATCGTACGACTCCATTTCGGCTGCCTGGCTCCTGAGCAGGATAAAACTGAGGTCAAACAGGACATTTAAAGGAGAGCGACTGGGATATCTGCGAGGAGGATTTCAGCAACTCATGGACAAAATGGCGAAAAAAATCGAATCGCAAGGATGCGAATTGAGAACAGGTTGTAAGGTCAAGGAACTTGCGATAGAAAATAACAAAGTCGTCGGTGTGGATACATCCGAAGGCTTTATCGCTTCTGATAGCGTTATAGTAACCACGCCGTCGTTGTGTGATAGGCTTCCAATCAATGGTAATTCATTAAGTACAAAAATAAAGTATCAAAACACTATTTGTGCTCTCTTTGGAACGGAAAGAAGTTTGATGGATGGCATTTACTGGCTGAATATAAAGGCTGAAGTGCCCTTTGGCGCCATTATCGAACATACAAACTTTGTTCCTCAAGCTGACTACGGCGAGAATTTAGTTTACGTGGTGTCTTATGTGCATGAAAAAGACCCGATATGGAAAATGAGCGACGAAGAGGTCATTGATTTGTATCTTGACGGTATAGCGAAGATGTTTCCTGAGTTCCGCCGGGAGGACGTGAAGTGGTGTGGATTAGCAAAGAAAAAGTACACTGCACCGATATATGAGCTTGGCTATAAAAACAAGATTCTTCCCTATTCTTCGCATATTGAAGGACTATACCTTGCAGGGATGTTTTCTTCACCTAACTATCCCGAGCGAAGTATGAACGGTGCAATCCGAGCTGGTTTTGAATGCGCAGCAGAGGTAACAAGAAAATAAATTGTTGACACAGATTAACTAACGCAGATTAACACAGATAAGATGAAAAGACCGATGCCGTTAAATTATCTCTAAGAAATCTACTCTTTCAAAATCGGAGTCAAAGGTAGCAATTTTATTAATTCCGTGATGTTTACATGTTACGGCGATTAAGGAAAACGTTTGTGTCAATAAATATCATTTGCTTCGAGTTCGAACTCCTTTAACAACTTTTCGTCCGCTTTCCCCAGTATTCCCCTGTATCCCTTTAACTTATCGCTTTTTGTCAATGTTATAGGGATTTTAGTGCCTTCTGGTATCTCCACGGGCTCTAAAGGCTTGAATACACCTTTTTCATACACAACTTCAATTGTTTCCTCCATTTTGCAACATTATACTATTGTTTCTTGAATATAAAATGCTATTTCTTCTACACCGTCACCTCCGATGATAAAAGATAAGTTCTTTTGGTAAAGCTTTTCTTTCTAAAAACTGTTCTCGTGAAAATCCGTGTAATCTGGTGGTTAACGATTTTCGGAATGACTATAAAAGGTATTTTTGTATGTGTTTAGCTCCATCTACAACCATTTCATCCTTCCTACCTCAACAGCCATCTAAAATCCGGTTAAAACCGAAAAACTATTATATTATGAGTGCAATACCCTATTTAGAGAAGGAGGGACAAAGACGAGATTATCAGACAACTCAAACGTGAGAATGAGCTGCTTAAGGCACGCATAGAGGAACTCGAGGCCCAACTGGCTAGATATGAGAACCCACATGCCCCTCCAAGCATGAGACGCGGTGGCAATAGCAGAAGGAATCAGAAGAAAAGCGGGGGAGAGAAGCCAGGTCAGAAGAAAGGGCACAAAGGGGTGACGAGACAACGGGCAGAACCAGATAGGCCGGTAGAGGTCCGGATGGGTCGATGCCCGTACTGCGATGTCGAGCTTGGTGATCCGGTCAGCGTGGAATCGAAGATCATCGAGGAGATCCCAGAACCACAACCAGTTATCGTCACCGAATACAAAATTGCACATTATACATGTCCCCGGTGTCATAGAGAAGTCGTTGCAAGCGATCCCGACTGCCCAAAAGAAGGCATATTCGGTAATAACACGATAGCACAAGCGACAGTGCTGAAATACGAGGAGCGGTTGCCACACCGTAAGGTCCAGAATGTTTTGAAGCGGCAATACGGATTGGATATGAGTCCTGCTACGATACTTGATCTCACATGTCGTGCCTCCGATGCGGTTCGATCGGAATATGAAGAAATTCTGGGCAGAATCCGCGGTGTTGAGGTATTGTATGTGGATGAAACCTCAATCAGGGTTCAGGGAGAGAAGTGCTGGATCTGGGCATTCACCACGCCGGCAGAGACCTTTGTCGTAATACGGAAGAGTCGAGGCATGAAAGTGCTTATGGAAGTTCTGACAAGACGGTTCACGGGAATAATCGTATGCGATGGCTGGAAACCGTATGCCAAGTTCACAAACCGTATACAGCGATGTTGGGCGCATCTTCTTCGAGAATCCGAGTATCTTGCCGAGAAGATTGCGGAGGCTGCTCCGTTGGATAAAGCACTTAGAAGGCTCTATCGAAAACTGAATGACGCACTGGAAGCGGATCCTCCGCCCGAAACGCGGCGGCAGTTGTGGTATATGGCGCGAGCAGCGCTCAGACGATGGATCAGGAGAGAATACGCCAGCGAGAAGGTGGAAAAGTTCATTGGCAAGATAGAGAATGGCTTTGAGTATTGGTTCACGTTTGTCCTTCGTTCAGATGTGGAACCGACCAACAACAGAGCAGAGAGGGCGCTTCGTGAGCACGTTGTCCAGCGGAAGATTATCGGAACACTGCGTAATGAGAAAGGAACATCTATTCATGAAAGAATCATGACAGTATTGACAACGTGGGCGCAGCAAGGGCTCAACACCTTTCAGATGTTGAGGTTGAAGTTGATGCTGAGTGGCTAAACACATACCCGAAATATATGAAACGCCAATTACGGCACGAGTAAATCTCGTATTGTCGAGAAGATGACGCATGTCAATAAATTCTCCCCCGGTAACAATCCTTTTGATCTCGTCATCCAAATTCAAGTTCTTCTCCCAGGGTAGATGTTTGAAAATCACCCCATGATTGTGCAGAAGCATTTTCTTATTCCCGATATTTGCAGGATGCAGGTAGAAGAGAGCATCTATTGCATCTTTATCAAAAGAAGATAAATCGCTCGTCAAATCAACTCCCATTCCAAAGCTCACCATCGTCTCACCATGATATTTCGGGATGGTACTGATGTTAATCCATCTATCGAGGTTATCACTGTGCATGATCATCTCGCGGTTCTCAGGTGCGAACTTTTTGATTGGAGAAATCTTTACGCCCGAACTAAAAACTTCTCGTATATTGGCTCGCATAGCAATGCTCACAAGCCCCCTAACATCTCCTCTCCTCTCTCTTGCAATCTCGAAGATAGAGGTGTAGAGGTCGCCCATTGTGAGCCCCGTATCTCCTTCACTCTCCACAACGACGATGTCGTTGAACGTTCCATCTAACGTCACATTGAACCCGGTGTGAATCGTTACTTCACCGGTATCTCTCATTGGAATCAGAAAATCTGGTGTGTCATTGCCATCAGTTGGCAGCCAGACCATTGTGCCACCTATCGTGATCATCTCACCGAGAATGTGGATACAATCTTTCACACTCTCGCCCAGTGCACCGAGACCAATCGAGTACTCGGTCTCCGAGAACCTTCTCGAAAATATATCCTCTTCTTCTAATCGTGCATAGAGCACTCTCGAAATATCGCCCACGACCTTCAATACGGCTTCTTTTTGAGAGGCTTCAAAGACTGTGAATCGAGCACCACTCTTTTGATAGGTAGGTAGGCGGTCCCAATCTACCTTCGACCTTCTCATCGCCTCTAGGGTGATACAGCTTTTGATAGCATCCACTTTCGTGGAATGAATCGAAAAGAGCTGATCGAATCCCGCCATCTCCAATACCTTTAGCGGGTAGGGATTTATATTACAGAGGTGAATCTCGCCGTCTCTCTTCTTAAGCATCTTCTCAGTAGCGAGAAAAGTTCTGATACCGCCACTGCTTAAATATGAAACGTTCCCCATGTCGATGACTACGGCGAAATCATCATTGGTAATAAATTTCTTAAGTGCTTCATCCAGTTGTGACGCTCTAAATGCATCTAACCGACCACTAAGTGAAATTGTCAGGATAGTATCTGTTCTGTCTGAACCTGTTTAGCGAAGATGTGCCACCTACATTTTTAGACAATCTGCGAGGCGCGTTTCCTCTTTAAGTATCTCTTTCATGCCGATTTCCCTCAAAGTATCTGTTATCGCCTTCGTTACATTGAGGTATAACGTCTTTATTTCATTACCAAACGAGAGCTCCACTCGTTCTACCCTGGCGAGGGCTTGCAACAGCGTATCTGCACTTTCCCACGAGCCCTCCTTGCCCGAAGCTTCTTTCAGCTTCCACTGAAGCACAGATAATAGCCGATATGCCAGCATGCACACGAACAGATACGCCCTTACCCGATGCTCAAGTCGATGACGCACTGGCTCAACCTCCTCCTGCGTCTTCAATACACGAAATACCTTCTCGATGAAATCCTTCTCCAAGTACTCATTCACCACTTCATTGGCATCTAACGCATCATCAGTTGAAAGGACAAGCCACTTTCCATCGATGCTCTCCGCCAACCTCAATTCCTGCGTTTTATAGCTCCACACTATACGTGCCCCCTCCTTTTTTCTACTCACCCTCGCATCAATAAAATCGGACCACGAGTTCAGAATGGATTTTATCTGGCTGTGGAGGCGTTTCTCTGACCAATCCTTCCCCTTCTCACTCAATTCATCGAGTTCCCTGCCAAGGATAGCCAAAGCCTCGTTTCTTGCATCAGCATCCTTAACGCCCCTTTCCCGGTTAGTATAAACGACTAACGAACGTTTTCGCCCGTACAATCTACTCCGCGTTTTTATTGCATATATATGGCCGGCTCGACTGCTGCGGGCAAGTGTATCAGGGCCTATGGGAACATTGGTCATACTGATGATTTCTTTTGCCTCTTTGGACGTCTTTGGTATGCCACATATCAATTTCCACCCCATATCTTCCACCATTTCCACGTATCTCCTGGATACATTGCCGCGATCCCAAATCAGTGTGCCTGGCTCTATGGAGACGGCGTTCAAGCGAGCGAGGAGATTCTTCACGGTTGATGCACTGTGACGGCTTCCATTGTAGACAAAATGCGCAATGGGATGTTTATCTTGCTTTGATACCAACACTGCGAGATTCACCTGGCGACGGCGAATCCTCTCAGGGTTGTATCCCAACTCCGCCAGAGGACAACTAACCCCAAAGAATAGCACGGTCGTAAGGTCGTAAGCTAAGGTTTCTTTATCTCCCGGGGGAAGAGGATGGTCATGGCGCCATTTTTGGTAGAGTGCATCGTCCAGTTCGGCACTCAGATCAGCGACACGTCCACTGGCCTGGTCATCCATGCATACAAAATCGAGTGCTGAGAGAAACGCATCCTTTGTGAATTCCTTAGCCGGAATCCCAACCAGATAAGGGAGATCCGTAGTAGGTACCCAGCGTTCCAGTTGGGTGGCACTCTCAGGGTCGATGACCCTGTTGATCGCCCAGATGGTCAGCAATTTTCCCGGAGATACGCCTTCAATGTGTGAATTTTCGCAGCATATTCTGTCTATTATGGGTATAAAATCAAGATTCTGTGCAATCGCCCATAATAAGCGGACATCTCCCGCCCTATATGAGCTGGAGAGATTTAAGCGATCCAAGACCCGTTTGCGCGGTTTTTCAGTTGTTGATAGTTTATCTTCGGGACCAATATAGCGTATGAATTTGCTAATAACCTTTTTTCCTTGCCTTATGGATTTGTACTCTGCCAAGTATACACGATTGCCCCTCTTGTGCCGTTTGATTGCCATGTGGGTGTTATAACACCTACATCTATATAAACTTCACCGTTGAAAAATCTCCCAAATAATGAGCTTATTAGCTCCAATATTGCATAAGAAGGGGATTTAAGCATGCATTTGATAATGTGTAGGTGGCACATCTAATTCTGTCCAGGTCTAAAGACTACTCAAGGATTGTCCTAGGGGAGAAGAAAAAAAAAGAAGTTATATCCTCCACTGGCTCAATTTAACACTGCCTCTTCACAACTCACTAACATAAATGCTAAATTAATCTCTCTAAGATTTTATCTAATACATTTTGCAGGAGAAACTTAGATGCGTCCTCTCTTTCTCTTTTCCAAAGCAGTATTTCGTTCAAGGAGACCGCATTAAAAGTTTTTTACCTCCGTCAGTGGCCATCCACTGGTTCTGCCTGCCTACTCTTTTCCCTTTGACTAAACCTTGACTTACTAACTTCCACAGATGAACTTGAGCAGTATTCCATGCTACACCTACTTCTTTAGCAACCATTTCTGTTGTAACGGGCCAATCCTCTCTTATGAGGTATCTTAGGATATTGGTTTCAATCTCATCCATGTTAATTGCATTTTGTTGTGACACTTATTAAATATGTATCGTTAAGAGATATTTTTCGAAAAATTTATATACGGTCAATCTTATGAACAACCATTATGATTGACCACAATCAAAAAATCGTGAAGTTAAAACTAACTGCTTTGATTGCTTTAATACTCGCCTCGTTGTTTTTCTTTGCGGCAATTGAAGATGTAGGAGCAGGGGGGGCGTGTAGTGGATGTTGTTCTCATCATGGAGGGGCTGATTGGTACCAATGTTCTCATGGGGGTATTGGTTATCGTTGCGGTGATGGAACTTCTCTCTCGGCAACGTGTGTTCCTTGTTGGGCAGTGTGTGGGGAGTACATCACTCCAACAGTTACAACTAACGCTGCAACGAAAGTTACTACTACATCAGCAACGCTAAATGGCGACCTCAAAAAAAACAGGAGCGCCTACAGAAAAAAAACACCCGGGTTATATTGATTGTGAGGTATGGTTTGAATACGGAAAAACCCCTTCTTATGGCTATTCCACACCTGAACAGTCAAAATCATTAGCAGGCTCATTTAGTGCGAGTATATCGGGCTTGGATGATGATACCACTTACCACTTCAGAGCAGTAGCATCAAGCGGTGTAGGCACCGATTACGGATCCGATATGACTTTCACAACAGAGATATCAATATCTCATATTTTTGACACAGGTCCCGGCACTTACCCAAGCATCTTCGGCACGCATAAAGGAACGATTACGCCAAATCAAACCCTTACGGTATCCAAGCTTTACACTTATCCATGCTCTGGAACGGGAGGGCATACCGAGTCCATCGAGTTCTATGAAAGTGACAATTTAATAGCAAACGGGACATGGAACGGATACCATGGCGACTATCCTAATATAACAATCCATAGCGTAACTGGTGCTCCTTATCTCACGCTAATAGAAGACCATGAATACAACTACACCATCCACACTGGCTCTTATCCGCAGATTTGTCATACGGATGCACTGCAAACTGCTAATGGATGGATAAACTGCACAGAGTTCGTAGATGTAAATGGAAAAAGATATAAAGACGGGATACCTGCAATAAGACTAACTCATGATGAGGGAACACTCCGGATTGGTGCATTCAACATACAGGTATTCGGAAAAAGCAAAGCGTCCAAGCCGGAAGTCATGGATGTGCTTGGAAAAATTATTCGTACCTATGATGTCATCGCTATACAAGAAATCAGAGATAAATCACAAACTGCGCTTCCAGCGCTGGTCAATACCGTAAACTCCGACAACTCAGAGTATGATTATGTTGTGAGTGAACGGTTAGGGCGCACTACCAGTAAAGAACAGTATGCTTACATTTACAACACACAGACTGTTGAACTGACCGACACGCCTTACACCTATCCAGAACCCGCAGGTACTGACCCGTTCCATAGAGAGCCATATATCGCCTCTTTCAGAGGTGGAAATTTTGACTTTACCCTGGTAGGAATTCATACTAAACCGGATCATAAAGGTACTATAACATATTCCGAAATAAGCCATCTTACGGATGTTGTAGATTCAATTTTAGCTACGAATCCCAATGAAACGGACATTATTGTTTTGGGCGACTTTAATGCTGATGGTGACTATTTCGATGAAGATACGAATACGAATCCATTTAAAGCTCCTAAATTTCGTTGGGTTATCACCAATGATATGGATACGATGGTTAGGACCGATTGGACTTACGACAGAATGGTTATGATGAATGCCACATTAAATCATGAGTATGTGAGCGGTAGTGCAGCCGTTTTCTATTTTGATACCGAATATGGAATTAGTGATGAAAACTTGGTTTGGAATGTTTCTGATCACTACCCAATCTATGCGAAATTTAGAACAGATTTAGCAGATGATGATTAGAAAAGACGGAAGATATGCAAAGTGAGAATTAAATGTTTTAGGACAACCATAATATTCTAATCTATCCCATAAGAGCCAATATCCCAATTATAGCGAACAAAAAATCAAAACCAAGCGTTGGTGTAGGTGTTGATGGAAGCGTTGGAATTGGCGTGGGAGTACAATCTGCTTTCCACTCAGAAGGATTAAACTCAGAAGGCGGAATATGTATAATCTCAGCATATTCTTTCCTTAACAGCTCCTTATTTAGATTTGTGCTATTCATGTAAATAACAGCCAATATCCTGCAATAAGGATCATATTGCTTTTTATCATCTACATCAAGCTCAATCACTTCCAATAAGCATGTTTTATTAACGAACTCTTTTGCCTCTTCTCCTCCTTGAGTTCCAAGTTCAGGAGTATTAACTCCAACTAATCTTATCCTCCGAATACCGTAAATCCCAAAAGAAATATCTATCGTATCCCCATCATGCACATTTTTAACAAGTCCCCTTCTTATTTTTCCTTTTTCTAACTCTTTAATCCCAAAGACCCATCCCGAATCTTCACGCATCCAACAAAGATTATCATTACCTGTTTAGCGAAGATGTGCCACCTATATTTTTAGACAATCTGCGAGGCGCGTTTCCTCTTTAAGTATCTCTTTCATGCCAATTCCCCTCAAAGTATCCGTTATCGCCTTCGTTACATTGAGGTATAACGTCTTTATTTCATTACCAAACGCGAGTTCCACTCGTTCTACCCTACCTCGAAATCATGAACAGAATTTTAGAGATAAAAAACATGAACAGAAGAATCCTGGTGTGAAACACGTCCCATAACCTTGATATCTGCGAAATCACGGAGTTCTCTAAGAAATTAGATGTCATTACTAGCAATACAATCGTCAACACCCAATATGCCAACATTAAAGAAATATGGGGCTGGTTTGAAAAAGTGCGGACAACTCTGAGAGTTGGCAGACACTTAAGTCAAAATGGAAGCGCGGCAGCCCCCACAAAAGCTCAAAAAATGAAAGATGATATGGAGACGACCCTGACGGATATCGATAAAGAAGGAGAAGCCAGTGGAGGAGAGCTCCTCCAGGCAGCAAGACAAATAACGAAAAACTGTAGACAACACGCAAACGAACTTTTCGCGGAAGTGAAAGACAACTCAGGTAATGTAGTGGAAATTATGCGCGACAACAACATTGAAGAACGCAGCCACAGATGGAGTAGAATGCACATACGAAGACGAACCGGAAGAACAAGAACAACGAATGAAATGGCTCAATATGGTGCGCTAACGGCAATTTTTTCGAATTTGGAGAATGAAACTTATGTGAAGGAGATGCTCTCGGACGTGAAAGACTTTATTCGAGAGATGCAGGACGTCACGCATGAAGAGATCCATAGAGCAAGAGAGCTGATAAGACCGTACGTACGCAAAGAACTGATACACTCCGACACTAAAAGAACAAATCTTCTGAAAGAATTCATAGACTTGCTTGAAGATGGATACTCAGTTGAAACTTGGGTTTCCAAACTCAACTTTTCCAACCCCATAATGACGCCATAGTTTTGAAAAGACGATTGGATTTCACCAGATTGGAAAACAGGTTATAAGAAATAACTGGCAACTGTGCCTTTACATTGACTGCATTCGTGTTTAGAGCCCATATATACTATTACCTCTTTATCTGGATACCAACCTGTTCCTACTAAACCTTCTCCATCACAATAAGAACAAGTGAATGTTCTTTCCTCACATTCTGAGATTTCTTTAATCATCTCCATCTCCCCCTTCCTCTCTTCTTACAAACTCCAGCAGTTAACACGCCGCTTTATGACATTTAACTTTTACCCTAAATCTTTTAACCTTCACAAACCCGCTCAAATATCTCCTTCACCGCAACAACCGCTTTAGAATCCTCAGGCAGTTCGATTATCGGCTTCCCTACCAAATCAAACGCTCTTATGTTCTTATCCTCCGGAACTGTTCCTATAAGCGTAAGCC
>CABGHH010000041.1 GCA_902158745.1 Candidatus Methanolliviera sp. GoM_asphalt | reverse complement strand
GTGGAGGGTTAGTGTGGTAGTTCGATCTTCTATACGGTATATTTCGAGCCAGTTGGAAGAAGTGGAAAGATAGATCACGATCAATCTCTTCTTGAGATGGCGAGAGAGTCCGGGGTGAAGATCACAAGTATATGCGGGGGAAAGGGTTTATGCGGGCGGTGCAAAATTCAGGTTATAGCGGGTAAAACCTCTCCACTTACCTTAAAAGAGTATGAGGGATTGACGGAGGAAGAAATCCGTGAAAACTATCGCTTAGCCTGCCAAGTCCTCCCATTAAGCGATCTGAAAATCCGCGTTCCTCATGAATCTTTGAGCAGTCCTCAAAGAACCCAATTGGAAGGGATAGAGATCCCTGTAACTCCTGATCCAGTGGTAAGCTCTTATGAACTGAAGATCGATCCTCCTTCCTTCTCTGATCCAGAAGAATATGCGGAAGTTGTCACGAAAGAGCTGAAAAATTGTAAGAGGGTTAGTATAGAAGTCTTAAGAGGGCTTATACGTAAGCTGAGATCCCTGAACTGGAACGCCGATGCGATAGTCAGATATGGAGAATTGATCTCTATAAATCCCCCCTCAAGCAGGAATCTTGGGCTTGCTTTAGACATAGGTATGACGAAAATAGCGGGCTATATCGTGGATTTGGAGAAGGGAGAGACTCTTATTTCTAAAGGGGTGATGAATCCCCAGATACCGTACGGGGAAGACGTCATTACGAGAATAGCGAGGGCAAGTAAGAAGAAAAAGGAGGCTAAAAGATTGCGGAATTTGGTAGTAAGGGCTTTAAATAGTTTAATAAGAGATATGTGCGCCGAAATCAAGGCGGATCCAGAAGAGATCTTGGATGCAGTTATTGTATGCAATACCGTTATGCACCATCTCTTTTTGGGCTTACCAGTAAAAAAGCTCGGTATCTCTCCTTACATTCCAGTTCTGAAGAGCGCAATGGATGTCAGGGCAGGAGAGGTTGGATTAAAAATCTCACCTGGGGCTTATGTTCACATTCTACCCAATATAGCGGGATTCGTTGGGGGAGATCACGTGGCGATGATCTTGGCGACTGATCTGTGGAAGTACGAGGGCAAAGTCCTTGCACTGGATATAGGAACAAACACGGAGATATGTCTATCTGATCATGGAAAGCTTACAAGTGTTTCATGCGCCTCTGGGCCTGCATTTGAAGGAGGACACATAAAGAACGGTATGCGCGCTTCTAATGGGGCGATCGAGAAAGTTAGAATTTTGGATGGAAGGGTGAAGTATAACACCATAGGTGGTAAGAATCCCATAGGCATATGTGGTTCGGGAATTCTCGATGCAATTGCACAGCTTTATCTTAATGGGATCATAGATGAGAGTGGAAGGATGAAAGATCATGAAATGGTAAGGAAGACTGAAGATGGAAAAGAATTCAAGATCGCTGGGCCGATCACGGTCACCCAAGGAGATGTGCGTGAAGTGCAGCTTGCGAAGGGAGCTATCTCGACTGGAATACAGGTGCTCTTGGAAGAGAGCGACACATCGATGGACGAACTTGAAAAGATAATAATCGCAGGGGCATTTGGCACTTATATGGATGTTTCAAGTACAGTTGCCATAGGAATGCTCCCTCCTTTACCCCTTAATCTCTTCGAACAGGTCGGAAATGCGGCAGGGATGGGGGCAAAACTCGCTTTAATCTCGAGAAGAAAGAGGAAAGAAGCGAAAGAGATAGCGAGAAAGACGAGATATATAGAGATCGCAGAGGTACCGAGCTTTATGAAAATATTTGCCAGATCCACTTTTTTTGGCTCTAAATGGGGGTTTGAGATTGGAGACGAGAGTTGATCGCAAAGGAGGGAAGGAAGTAATAATAAGCGGCGAGAAACCGACTGTACTCATCGGAGAAGGGATAAATCCAACGAGAAAAAAGTTTGCCACAGCCCTTATTAATGGCGATATGAAATCCATCAGAGAGGAGGCTATTGGTCAGGTTGAAGCGGGTGCGGATATGCTTGATCTCAATGTCAGCATGGCAGGCGTTGATGAGGTAAGTCTGCTCCCTGAGGTGGTGAAGGTCGTAATGGATGCCGTTGATCTTCCTCTATCCATAGATAGTAGCAACCTGCAGGCATTGAAGGCAGCTATTGAGGTCTATGAGGGAAAGCCCATTATAAATTCAGTTACGGGGGAAGAGAGATCTTTGAAGAGTGTTCTACCACTTGTTAAAGAGTACGGTACAGCTGTAATCGGTTTGACCATGGATGATGAAGGAATCTCAAACGATCCAGAGAAAAGGGCATCAATAGCCAGAAAGATCGTGGAAAGGGCCGATCTACTAGGCATTCCTACTAAAGACGTTATCATCGATTGTCTGACCCTTACTATTGGAACCGATGTTAGAAGCGGTTTGATAACCATCGAGACTGGGACGAGATTTTGATCTCCTATCTTCGCATTTAAGAGTGCCTCGTCGAACGCATTTAAGCCTGAGATCGTATTTATAGCCTTTCCAGAGGCAACAAAAAACTTTTTGGGAACCATCAGTCCATACAACTTATATCCTCCTCTTTCATAGATTTAATTCACCTCGTACAAGGCAGAAGAAATATATCTCGAAGATAAGATATACCTTTCTATCGGTAGGATCTCACAGTCGGCGATCTAATTGGTTAATCTAATCGGAATAAATCGAAAAGTTTATAAGGCAAATAATCATGACTTCTTTAGGGGTGAATTTAATGTATGTATCTAAAAAATGGAATAATATGTGGATATGTAGAAGCTGTGGGGCGGTAAATTGTATTTATAGAACGACGTGTCATCTGTGTGGGAATAGGAAGCCGATCCGTTTATAATAAACAGTTTTTTTCTTTTTTTTTAATTATTTATCTTTATCTTTAACGTATCACCAAGCTTATATTTTAAGAGGATTACTCCAACTTAATGGGTGGAGATTTTGAGGTAATAAAGAAAGATGTTATGGGAAGAATCGGTATCCTAAGAACAAAAAGCGGTAAAATTGAGACACCAACCATCCTACCGGTCATAAACCCAAAAAATATCGTAGTCAGCCCGAGAAAGATGAAGAGAATCGGGGCAGATGCGGTCATAACAAATTCTTACATAATCTATTCCAGTCCGAAGTTGAAAGAGAGGGCAAGAAAGGAAGGACTTCACAAGATGCTCCAATTTGACGGTCCGATAATGACCGACTCCGGCTCTTTCCAACTCTCGGTATATGGGGATATAGATATAGAGAGCAAGGAGATTCTAAGATTTCAGAGAGAGATCGGCTCGGATATTTGCGTTCCCATCGATATTCCGACGAAACCTGATGAAAAATGGGATAAAGCAAAAAAAGATGTGGAGATAACGCTGGAAAGATTGAGGGAGATGAAGGAGATAAAGAGAGAATTTGAAGATCTCTCTCTGGTTGCACCGATACAGGGTTCAACACATAAAGATCTGAGGGAGATGAGTGCGAGGGAAGCGGGAAAGCTCGATTTTGATATATATGCCATAGGTGCGGTCGTTCCTTTACTGGAAGAATACAGGTATAGAGATCTGGTGGACGTCGTTCTCCACTCAAAGTTTAATCTTCCCCTCAATCGTCCCGTGCATCTCTTCGGTGCAGGTCATCCGATGACCTTCTCCCTGGCCGTTTTGATGGGGTGCGATCTCTTCGATTCTGCTGCATATGTTTTATACGCCATGGATAAAAGATATCTCACCGTAAACGGGACTCACAAATTATCTGAATTGAGATATTTTCCATGTAACTGCCCGGTCTGCTCAGAATACAGCCCAAGAGAGGTTATGGAATCGGGTGAAGATGAACGCACGAGACTTTTAGCGCTTCACAACCTCTATGAAAGTTTTTCGGAGATTAAAAGGATAAAACAGGCGATAGTTGATGGAAGATTATGGGAGCTTGTCCAGATAAGATGCAGAAGCCATCCGAGACTTTTGGATGCCCTACGAAACTTGATCAGGTATTCGGGAGAGATGGAGAGATTCGATCCATCCACCAAATCCGCGTTCTTCTACGGCGGCATCGAGAGCAACGAGAGGACGGAGGTTCTGAGGTACAGAAGAAAATTGGAAGCTATGGAGATTAAAAAAACGCCCGCTTTGATAACCACGTTGAACAGGGAATTGGAAGATTTCGAGGAGGTTTATTACCTTAAACCCCCTTTTGGCCCGTTTCCAAAAGAGCTCGAAGAAACTTATCCCTTCAACTGCGAGACCCCTGATATATTTGATGAGGAGATGGTCAAAACGGCACTTGGGAATGTGATCATCCTAATCGAGAATGAGAAGAATCGGGGAAAAGAGATCCTCTTTGAATACGATGAGAGATACAACCATCCACTGATCGAAGAGGTTAAGAGATATACGGAGGTTAAGAAAGGCAGATGCGATTTGAAGTGCTGAGACGTGATGGGACGGCGAGGCTGGGAGAATTTGAGATTGGCGGGGAGACTATAAGAACCCCCTGTTTGATAGGCAGAGACGAACTCGAAAGGATGAAGATAGAACCACACAGTTTCATCCCTCGCCTGAACGAAGATATCATTGAGGAACTAAACCCCCCTCAAGGGGATGAGGAATACGATGCGAGGGTGATATACTATCCTATTCTGCCAACCAAGAATGCCTTTCTTTATATCTTGGCGTCTGCTAATCAATATTTGGGCGATTATCGAACACTTTCCAAAGCTTTGATGAAGATAGGGGATAATATTCCGCCGGATTCCGCCCTCTTTCTTCCTGCAATCGCCTCGCCTGAGAATGTCTCAATTTTTCTCTTTTATGGGGTCGATCTCTTCGATGATATATACGGAAAAATTTCGGCTTTACGTGGGGTATATCTAACTACGGAGGGGGGATTTAGGCTCGAAGATCTGAGAGAGTTTCCATGCAACTGCCCAGAATGTCTCGGAAGATCCCCTGAGGAGATGAAGAGATTTAGTAAGAGAGAAAGAATAGACTTTCTCAAATCACACAACCGTTATGCATTGGAAGCCGAGATCAAAAAGGTGAGGATTCTCATTGCAAAGGAGAATATCAGAGAATATGTAGAAAAGCAGTGTAGAAGTTCTCCTTGGCTTACCGCATTGTTAAGAATCGTTCGGGATGATTTCGCCGAGAAGAGATCCCCTCTCTTTAGAAAGACGTACCTTTATGCGAATACCTTCGAGAGTCTTGGAAGGATCGAGGTCAAAAATTTTAATAGAAGGGTAATGGAGAGATACGAAAAACCAGATCTGGATACACTTTTGATCCTTCCCTGCTCGGCAAGGAAGCCATATTCTCTTTCACTTTCTCATAAAAAAATTCTCGACGTATTATCAAAGTATAGGAGATATATACATGAAGTAATATTAACCTCTCCGCTCGGCATCGTCCCGAGGGAACTTGAGATAGTTTATCCTGCTTCTCACTATGATATTCCTGTGACCGGAAGGTGGGTGGAAGAGGAGAAAGATTGGGCGAAAAACTGTTTGAAGAGATATCTGAAGAAAAATTTGTATGAATCTGTGATAGCACACGTTGACGGCGTCTATAAAGAGATTTGCAAGGAAGTTGAGGGAGATATCGGTTTAGAGTTCATCTATACGTGTGAAGATGGGGTAACAGGGAAAAGATCACTCGAAAATCTGGGCGAGGTGATCTCTGGCGTAAAAAAAGATAAAGCAATGACATCAAAGGAGCGGAAACTCTTCTCTATCAGATCTATGGCATCCTATCAATTTGGGGGGAAGATTGCAGAAGATCTTTTATCTGGGGATGTAAAAGTAAGGGGCAGATATCCGAAGATGACCGCTTTTGATGGAAAAAATCAAATTTTAAAGGTTAATAGACCCTATGGATCATTGGATTTGACGATCGACGGAGCACTAAAGATAAAGAGAAACTCAGACGATTACAGCGTCGAGATAGACGATTTTGTTCCAACAGGAGACGTATTTGCGGTGGGCGTTTTAGATGCAGATGAAGGGATAAGGCCTAACGACATCGTCATCTTCGAGGGTAAGAGATCTTTCGGCATCGGAAGGGCAAAGATGGCGGGATGGGAGATGATCAGGGCTAAGAGAGGATCGGCGATCAGGGTGGAGTCGGTGAAGGTGAAATAAAATTTAATCATGGGCTATAGAGTAAGCGTAGATGTGGGTGGAACTTTTACAGATGTCGTGGCATTTGATGAGTTGACAAAGAAAATAAGCAGCATCAAGGTCTCATCCACACTAAAAGATCAGTCTATAGGGGTTATAAAGGGAATAAAGAAGTTGGCCGATGGGCTTGGAATTTCAGGCGAAGCAATCTCTTATTTGATTCACGGTACAACCGTGGCTACAAATGCGCTGCTTGAACGGAAGGGAGCTAAAACCGCACTGATTACGACCGAGGGATTTAGGGATATTATGGAGATAGGGGACCAAACGCGTCCAAACCTATACAACTTTTGGGCAAAACGTCCAAAACCACCGGTGCCAAGATATCTAACGTTCGAGGTGCCTGAGCGCACTCTGTGGGATGGAAAGGTCGAGAAGAAACTTGACGAGGGAGTGGCCAGAGAGGTGACAAGAAAGTTAAGAACGTGTAAAGTTGAGTCTGTCGCCATCTCCTTCTTAAATTCATACACAAACCCATCAAATGAGAAGAGGATGAAGGAGATCATTTTAGAAGAGATCTCAGGGTTATACGTATCAATATCATCTGAGGTGTTACCAGAGATCAGAGAGTACGAAAGGACCTCTACTACGGTAATAAATGCGTATTTGATGCCGAAGGTCAATACTTACATCAACAGATTGGAGAGAAGGAAGATAGAATCAAATATCGGGGCACAGTTACACGTGATGCAATCTAATGGTGGAATGATGAGCGCAGAAGTTGCGGCCGAAAGAAGTGTTCATACAGTTTTTTCTGGGCCATCTGGCGGTGTGCTTGCTGGAATGCATATAGCTAAACTATTGGGTGAGGAAAATGTGATTACGCTCGATATCGGTGGGACTAGTGCCGATATATCTCTAATCGAAGGAGGGGAACCGAGCTTTACAACCGAAGGGAAATTAGCGGGTTTTCCCATAAGAGTTCCGATGATGGAGATCCATACGATAGGGGCAGGAGGGGGCAGTATTGGATGGATTGACGCGGGTGGTTCACTTAGAATTGGTCCAAGAAGTGCCGGTGCGGATCCGGGGCCCGCATGTTATAAGATGGGGGGAGATGAGCCAACGATCACAGATGCTCACGTCGTACTGGGACAGATCAATCCAGAATATTTCGCCGGTGGTGAGCTACCGTTATTCCAAAATTTGGCGGTTTCTGCTATTGAGCGAAGTATATCGAGGGCTTTAGGATTATCGTTGGTAGAGTCTGCCGAAGGGATGATAGATGTGGCTAATGCAAATCTATGTAAAGCCATCAAAGTGGTTTCAACCGAGAGGGGCTTTGATCTCAGAGATTTCGCTTTGATTGCTTTTGGAGGAGCTGGACCACTTCACGCGGCATCCTTAGCCGGCGAATTGGGGATGAAGATGTCTGTCATACCACCATCTCCCGGCAATTTCTCTGCAATTGGTGCAGAGTTAGCTGATGTGAGATATAATTACGTCCAAACCAGGGTTAAATCGACGAAAGGAATCACCGTTGACGAGTACAACAAAACATATGAAGAAGAGAGGAGCGAAGCAATCCATGATCTGATTAATGAAGGGTTTAAAGAGAACGAGATAGTATTTGAGGGAACTTCAGATATGAGATATGCAGGGCAGTTATGGGAATTAAACGTCCCCGTGCCGGCTGTAATATCATCTGAGAACGACCTTGAGCAGATTGCTCTAAAATTCAATGAGATCCATAAGAGAAGATATGGGTACAATCTTGAAGATGAAGAGGTGGTATTTGTAAACCTGAGACTTTCGGCTGTTGGAAAGAGGGAGGGATTGGAGTTCTTTGAGGAGCCGATAGGGAAGAGATCAGCGAAAGGCGCATTGAAAGGTGAGAGAGAAGTGTTTTCCAATGAACAGATTGTGAAGTGTCCATTATATGAAAGAGAGAGGTTATGCTCGAATAACAGGATCGATGGGCCGGCCATAATCGAAGAGCAGACAGCTACCACGGTCGTTTTGCCGGAGAATGTGGCGAGCATCGACAAGTTTAGGAATATTATAATAGAATAGAATAGAAGTGAGATCCAATGAGTAAGATAGATTCTATCACCATATCGGTTTTGATAAGCAGGCTACAGTCGATAGCAGAAGAGATGAATGCTCATCTCGTAAGGTCGGCATTTTCAACTAACATCAAAGTTAGAAAGGATTGTTCCTGTGCGATCTACTCGCCAAAGGGAAATATGGTGGCTCAGGGAGAATTTATCCCCGTCCATTTAGGTGTAATGGTAGAAGCAATGAAAGGAGTCTTTAGGGAATATCCACCCGATTCGTTCAAACCGGGAGATGCGATCATTCATAACGATTATTGTAGTGGTGGTTCGCATCTCTGGGATTACATGATCTTCAAGCCAGTATTTTGTAAAGACCGACTGATTGCATTTGTAGGCAATACTGCGCATCATCTCGATGTTGGTGGCAGCTCAACAAGGTTTAATCTACCGACGGTATTTGAGGAGGGATTACGCATACCTCCAGTAAAAATTATGGAAAAAGGAGAGATCCAAGATGATATTCTTAAGATAATCACGGCGAATTGTAGGACATCTTACGAGATAAGGGGTGATATGATGGCACAGATGTCTGCAAATTACAGGGGGGAGGAAGAAATAATAGAATTAGCCAAGAGGTACGGTTCTGATAAATTGTTAGAATATTTTGAGGAGATATTGAATTATTCGGAGAGAAGTATGAGGCGTGCTATACAGGATATTCCGGATGGGGATGCCAGTTTTGAAGATTATATAGAATATGATGGCATTGGAAAATGTCTAATAAAGATAAAAAATAGGATAAAGATTGAAGGAAACGATATTTACTTAGATTTTAAAGGCACGGGGAGACCAGGGAGGGGTGGTGTAAATTCGCCTTGGGCATTGACAAAATCTTCAGCTTATTATGCAATTAAAGCAGTTATATCTCCCGATATACCTACAAATGAAGGTGCCTATAGACCAATACATCTTATAAAGCCCGAGGATGAATCTATTTTGAACGCACAGTTTCCACGCGCGGTAGGCGCATGTACCGGTAGTCCATCCATGAGAATCGTAGATGTAATAATTGGAGCGCTTAGTAAAATAGTACCCGAAAAGACGTGTGCGGCCGACGGGCATTGGCCAGAACTTGATATTCACGGTTTCGACCCCGGTAAAAATCGACTTTTTGCATTTTATGAGACATACGCATGTGGGAGAGGAGCAAAACATGATGATGATGGTGCTGATGCACACCAGACCCATATGACTAACACCAGAAATGCTCCTATCGAGATTATAGAACGTGAGTATCCGATTAGAGTGAATAGATATATCCTTGTCACAGATTCGGGTGGGGCTGGGAAGTTTAGAGGAGGGTTGTCAATTAGACGCGAACTGACTTGTTTAGCACCATCCACCGTATCCTTGATTTTACATCGGTCAGAAATAGGACCATACGGTCTTTTTGGCGGATATAGAGGAGATACGGACTCTGGTGGAGTCTTACTCGAAGATGAATCGCTAGCAATGTTTGCCAGAGACGTAAAACCTGGAACTAAGGTATTTATACAAACGTCTGGGGGTGGAGGATGGGGAGATCCATTTGATAGGGATGCAGAGAAGGTTGAGTGGGATGTACTGAATGGATACATAAGTTTGGAATCGGCTCGGGATAAATATAGTCCGGTCAAAATAGATAAGATACCTCAAAATGTATTCATTTAATATAATCAGATTGAAATAGGTTTAAATACTCTAAAATCAAATTAGTGGTGATAGAGATGAGATTTAAAAGAACAGAGCACATAAGGATGGGACCTGATGAAAATATCAGTTTTCTTTCTCACTTATCCAAAAATCTCTATAATGAGGCGAATTATCTTATTCGCCAAGACTTCTTTAAAACTGGAAAATGGATAAGGTTCTATGAATTAAATGGGGAATTGAAAGAATCAGAGAACTACAAATCTTTACCTGCTCAAACGGCTCAACAAATCCTGCGTTTATTAGATAAATCGTGGAAATCGTTTTTTAAAGCGATAAAGGTATGGAAGAAAGAGCCAGAAAAGTTTAAAGCAAGACCAAATATGCCAAAATATAAAAAGAAAGACGGAGAGCATGTTTTAATCCTAACAAATCAGCAATGTAAGATCAAAGAAGATGGAAGTCTCAAATTTCCTAAACTGTTAGAATTGGACGTAAAGACGAGGTTTAATAAAGAAACCAATTTAAGAGAGGTTAGAGTAATCCCTAAAGGTGTTGGATATGTTGTTGAAGTTGTATATGAGAGGAAGGTAGATTTAGAAAATTTAGACGAAAAAGACGAAAACAAAATATGTGGAATTGATTTAGGTGTAAGAAATCTCATAACTATGGGAAACAATATTGGAGAGAG
>CABGHH010000040.1 GCA_902158745.1 Candidatus Methanolliviera sp. GoM_asphalt | reverse complement strand
CGTCGAGGACTATAATCTTTTATGATTTAGCATATTAGCATAAGGGGGGAGAAGTAACACATAGAGAAATGGTTTCTTCAGTAAGATATTTTGGAATGTTAATTGCATCATCACAGATCGCAACCTGTTTGGTGTTCTCATAGTCTATTGCTAACTGAGTGAGTCTTTTCTTAATGAAATCGATGTATTCTTGGTTAAGATCAAATCCCACTGCATTCCTTCCTAAATCTCGTGCCGCAATAAGAGTGGTTCCGATACCTAAGAAAGGATCAAGCACTAGCTCCCCTTCATGGGTAAAAAGTTGAATACATTTTTTGGGCAAAGCAATTGGAAATACAGCGGGATGAATGTCTTTATCTCTAATATCTCTCTTTTCATAATAGAGTTCTCAAATAGCAACCTGATTTCGGACCCATTCTTTAGTGGTAAGACAATTTATATGATTATCCGGGCAAAAACAGGTTTTTCTAAAGTTAATGTCTATTTTTTTTGCCATTTTCATCTTTTCCATTAGACTTGTTGCGAAATAGTAGGTTGAAAATTGGTAAAGGAATGTGAAGGTGGAGTTTTATACCGCGTGAAGCCGTCAAAAGTATCAAATATAGCCAAATTTGGCATATAAGTACATTTGTATGGATTAAGAAAATATTACGACTACATAATGTAAATGGAGGATAAATAAGCGCTGAAAAAATAAGCGAACATTACGAATATTTGGCCAATTAAAGGATGTTAACGGGTTTTTGTTATTATGCAACAAGTCTATTATAGTATTTGTTCCAAGCAGTTTCCTCGATCCCAAGAATTATCGTATCTTCCGTCATTTTTATTTCAAAGGTTGAGATAATAATCCCCGATGAAGATATTTTTTCATCATTCTATGGTTGCGGCCACCGTTTTACCTGACGTTTTGCGGGTTTCTGAAATTTGTGACCGTGGGAAGTAATGTCCCGAGGGGCAAATGCGAAGCCCGCAGCGTGTATGCTGTGTTAGGCGAGGATGGCTAAATTTTCTCATTCTCTATGTCAAATAAACCTAATGCTTCATTGACAAGTTCACTATTTCTATTTTCAACGTTTTCGATGGTTCATGAATTTTTATCCGCCAATTTTTTGTTTAAATATAATCCATTCCTATATCCAACTTGATCTCCTTTACTATTCTGTCTATCTCTCTTTTTTTCAAACGAAAAGTTTGATAGATTTGAATTATAAGCGGTCAAGGTTAAATTTCCTAACTTATGAACCCACTTTGTTTGTAATTCTTTTGCTTCTTCTTCATTTCCTCCAGCTATTATATTAACCCATTCTTTCGGAATATTTTTTCCCTCTGGGTATATATGTTCTATAGTCCATAAATATTTTCTATTATTATCTTTTTCCCATAAATCAGTATAAATTTCTCTTGTCTGATGTTCTTCTTCTATTTTGCAAAGAATAAAACGTGCTACAGCAACATTATCCTCATAAATATCATCTTCCAATTTTTCTTTGAATATTTTGATATCAGCAAATTTATCAGATTGAGTTAAATAGTCGGTTAAAAAAGCAGAAGTAAGTTTATTTTTATTCTTTTCACATTCATCTATTAAATTCATGAACATATAATCCAAATCTCTTGTTCCAGGAAAATCGGTTAAGTTCCTTCTAACAAAATATTTAACTAAAAAATCAGTAGTATCTTTGATGAGTTTAGTGTCAGTTTTATATTCTGAAAATAAATATAACAGCAGAGTATAGGATGGAGCAGCTCCGATATATAATAAATCAAGTAGTCCTTTATAGTAATTAGCATTATCTCCTTCATTTTTAGGTTCTATAAACAAATTGTAAATTTTAGATTTTTTTATTAATTCATCAAAAATAAAATCAGCATTTTTCTCTATTAATTTATCGTATATCCTAATTAAAGTAGACCTCGTTGCTTTATAAATACCTCTTACTTTTATATTGCCTTTATATCTAAAAGCATTGTAATATTGCCTTAAGAATCTTTCTTGAACTGAATAATCTGGTAAATCCCTAATTAATTCTATCCATTTATTAGAAGCTTCCTCGATAGACTTAACTTTTTTCTTTTCTAATTCAGATAAAATCTTATTTTTGATTAAATCCATGGCAGATAAGGGAATTCCACGATTATTTAGGCTTTCGAAAAGCATAAAAGCATCTGCATGATCATCTACTTCAATTTTAACTACTAAAGATGAATTTATTTTATCTAAAATCCCCAACAATTTATCATAATCAAACTCAGATATTTTATTTTTGAAATATCGATACATTTTGTATATTCTACGATTACCTAAATTAGGCGGCTTCTTGAAATTTGTTTCCGTGTATAAACATAGGTTATTTAATATAGCCTTATAGTCTTCAAAATTGTTATTTTGATGAGATAATTCCAGTTTTAATTCATTTTTTCTGCCTTTTTGAATTAATCTATGCTTTAAGTTATTTTTTTCTGTTATGAAATCATCATCGTTTCTTTCTTCTTTCAGTAATCTATCGTAAGTGGCAGCATATAATAAAGAAATAGCTGTAAGCCTTTGCTGCCCATCTATAATTTCTAGTGGCGTAATGTCTAATGCATCTTTCCCTTTATTTATACAGATGATAGAGCCCAGAAAGTATCCTTTATCGTTGTCTACCAAATCATTTAACAGATCCTCCCATTGTTGTTTTCCCCAAATATATTCCCTTTGGAATTTAGGAATTACATATTTTACCTTTGTATCAATACTAAAAATATCTGATATCTGGTATTGGTTAGCAGAGTTAATCATTTTGCAATCACCTCCTTACAGCCAATTTCACCTAACTCTTTATATCAAAACTTATTTCGTATATCCCTCCAATTTATCAATATATCCGTATCCAAACAAGTTTGTATACCCTTCCATCTCATTATCTTTACCGTATCCAACATCGAAAAGATTTATTTCTTTTTGCCTTTCCCCTTGAACTCAGTATATCCACATTTGCCGCATGCAAACCTGTCCTTGTGCTCTGCTAAGAAGACACTTTCTCCACACCTGGGACAGATCTTCCTGAGCCTTTCGATCTTACCATCTTTTACCTTGTAAAATTTATTTATTGACATCGTCTTTACCTTCTTCTTTAATCCTCTCTACATCTTTCAACGTCTCTTCGTCGTCGTATATCTTTGCATACCCCATCGCCTCTCTCTTTCCATGCCCCGTCTTTAACGAATCCATAATCAAAAGCTTCTCTTCTGCACCCATGATCGAGACCAACTTCTTCACCACCTCTTCTCTCTTAGGGGTTGCCCCGTCGTGATCCACCCTAAATCTTATCTCTTCTCTGCCCAACAATCTATTTTTCCTCTTTTCTAATATCTCAATATTCATCGAAATCACCTTCCCAACAGATAATTCTTCAACTCTGAATCGCTCATCTTCTTCAGTATATCTTTAGCTCTATTCCGTATCTCTTCATCAACCTTGATCAATACGATCCCCTCATCTGGTTGGCCATAGATTATTATAGATGCATCGGGCGCAAGTATCATTGCCGGCAGGACCGCGAGATCCTCTTCTCCCTCTACAAATATCTGGGTTTTTCTCTCAAGCCCCATCTCGATCGCGTCTATGATCCCTTTTGTGATCGTGGCGGGAGGGTTTTTAACTTTTATACTTCTATATCCACTCTTCTCCATAATCTTCTTAACTTCGTCCGATATCTTCCCCCGCTTTGTCTCCCCGTCTATTATGAATAGATCGGGAGAAAGACCCGCTTTAAATATATAGTAAGATGCTACGTCCCCAACCACGATAAGCTTTTCTCCTTCTTTAATCTCTTCTTTCGCATTCAAAACACAATCTAATCCTTTCCCACAGTAAAGAGTTCCAAAAGGATCTTTAAATAGAAATCTAACCTCCTCTGGTAATTCTATCACTGACTACCTCACTCTCAGAGCGTAGCTTCCGGGCAGTTTTATACCTAGCTTCTTTGCAATATTTGAACGAGAAGGATCAATGATTATGACATATCCACTCCAATCACCACTCAAATCATTGGAATGGCAAATCGGGCATGTAGATCCATCTAATAACAAATGGCATGTTCTACACGCTTTCATTTTTTTCCAACTCCTCCTCTATCCACTCTAACTTACCTAAATAGGGCTGCCTCATCGTCAAGCCAATTTTGGTATCTCTCAGATCAAACTCATTCAAGCTCACTGCCACAATCCTTGCTCTGATTTTATCTCCTATCACAAGAGATTTTCCCGTCTCTTTTCCGACCAATCGAGAATTTTTCTCGTCATAGGAGATATAACCATCGGAGATCTGACTTATGTGCACCAGACCATCCAATGGCCCAATACTCACGAAGACACCGAATTTCACGACGTCTATCACTTCTCCCTCCACGATCTCCTGTAATATCGGTTCATACGCAAGTACGCCGAATTTCGCGTTGAAATACACGCCCCCATCTCCGAAGACTATATGCCCTTCATCGATCTCGATTACATCTGTTATTGCCATTATCAGCCCTATATCACCCTCGATTCGTCCCTCCAACTTGTTCTTCAATTCCTCCCTAACGGCAGCCTTGGCATCACCGTATAGTTTGTTTGGAGGAACTCTAACCGCGTCCAAAAGTATGATCTTCTTGTACATGCTTTTCCTATTCCTCACATAAAAGCTTTTTCTGCCTTAGCCTAACCACTCTAATCCCCTTTCCCCTCAACTCCTTGATCAGACGTTTATCGTTTGTGGCGACCGCAACCTCTTTAGAGGCAAGTTTTGAGATCACAGCATCGGCAAAACCCTCCTCATCGAGTATCTCACACCTTTCTGCAAGGGAGATTGCCACATCTACCGAAGCCTTATTTTTCCCTTTATATCTGTTTTTAAGTATATTAAGCTCTTTTAAAACCGTTTTGGGAACGATAAACTCCGTATAACCGAGCCTACCCAACTCTTCAAATATATCAACGTTGAACTGCCCTGGAACCATGAGCATATTTGAGTCAAGTATTATCTTCATTCGCAAATGTTCCATTTGCGAGTTTGTGAATCGGATTCGCAATCATCCATTCAACATCCCAACGCCAACGAGCCTCCATCTGCTCGATATTCTTCTGCTTATGGCGATTCTTGATCCCTCATCCGCACAGACTGGTCTTTTTAGCTCTACATCCAAGCGGTCTTTTCTTGCTTTTTCAACGACCCCTACAGTCGTTGCCGTTCCCACGTTGAGCATCAGAAATTCTCCCGTCTTGATTCCTTGGACTTTTTGTTCCTCCTTTGTGCCCACAACCCTATCGAGGAGCCTCACACCCATCGTAAAATCATTCCACACGGGAGGTAAAGTGCCAGAATTTCCCAGCACCTGCCCGACTAAAGCATCTGCCTTAGTTATATAGGGATCTAACGTGGTAGATATTCCTATAAGACCTCCGGGAGTTGCTTCTTTTATCTTCTTCTTTCCCGACATGATACTCTTCACCTCTGTGAATATTGGTTCCCACCTACCCTTTCTTCCCGACTCGACAAAACGCCCAGGCTTTATCTCTATCTCATCTTTCGTTTTCAAGGTTCCTACGCTGAGAGAACCACCCACAACGCCGCCAACGAGTTTATTTATAGGCGAACCGGGTTTATTAACGTCAAAAGATCTTGCGATCAAAAGTATGGCCGGTGCATCTATCTTGCGTTTTGGTGTGGGAATGTTCTCTTCTATCTCCTCGATTAAAACATCCATATTTATATTGTGTTGAGCAGATATCGGCACTATCGGAGCGTCTTCCGCCAATGTACCCTTTAAAAATTCTTTTATTTGGGTATAATTCTCCTGCGCCACCTCTTTTGAGACGATGTCTATCTTGTTTTGGGCAACCACAATCTTATCGATGTCTATTATATTTAGGGCCATCAGATGTTCTTTCGTCTGTGATTGTGGACAAGGTTCATCTGCGGATATAACCAGTATAGCCCCGTCCATTATGGCAGCCCCACTGAGCATAGTTGCCATGAGCGTCTCGTGCCCGGGAGCATCAACGAAAGAGACCGTTCTAAGCTCTTCTGTCTTGGTTCCACAGTTTGGACATTTTTCCTCGACCGTATATGCGTCTGGTTTCGGACATTTTGGACACTTTCTGAACGTTGCATCCGCGTATCCTAACTTGATAGATATTCCCCTCTTCGTCTCTTCGCTATGCCTGTCAGCCCATTCCCCAGAAAAGGCACTGACAATCGTGGTCTTTCCATGATCGACATGACCCACCAATCCCATATTAACACAAGGCTTACTCAATTCTAAAATACCTCCCAATTTCTTCTTTTAATCCTTTCCTTCTATTTATCTCATTTATAGATCTCAACAGATCTTTCTCTGTGATATCTTTTCTTTTTTCCTTCAAACCACCGAGAACTGCCCCCTTAATGGCCAAACGCAGATCAGAACCAGAAAAACCCTCCGTCAATTTCACGATCTCCTTTAGATCAAATTCTCCTTCTGCATTGGAGAGAAGGATCTTAAGGATTCTCTCTCTCATCTTGTCATCTGGCAGTGGAAAGTATACCACCGCATCAAAACGCCTCCACGCGGCAATATCCAACAATTGGGGATGATTTGTGGCTCCTATGAGTAATACACCATCGCCTACAAGGCTTATCTCATCTATACTCTTTAGAAGCGTATTGACGGCCCTCTTTACAGCGGAATGTTCGTCTGATGTTCTGGTCTTTGCGATAAAATCAAATTCATCAATGAATAAGATACAGGGGGAGATCCTCTTTGCAAGTTCAAAGACCCTATCTATATTCTTGGAGGTCTCACCAAGATACTGATCGATTATCATCGAGATTCTCACCTCGACCATTGGAAGACCGAAATATTTTGTTGTCGCCCTGGCGAGCGTCGTCTTTCCCGTTCCAGGCGGACCGATGAATAATAATTTTCCTATATCGTATAATTTTAACCTCCTTAAGTACTCGCTATTTTCGATAGCCACCGCCATCTTCTCCAATTCTGCCAGCTGTTCCTCTGTCAAGACGAGGTCTTCCATAGAGAAGAGGATATCTTCGGGGGAATATATCTTCACGAGATCGAGTGCCGCGATCATCTTTTTATCTTTAGATAGGTTATTTAAGAGAAATTCTGTCCACCCTCTATCCGATGATAGAGGAGGATTCCTGCGTTTAACCGCATCACAGTCTATATCAATTAAACCTCTATCCACGAAATAACGGGCGAGGACTGGATTGTTATTCACTTTCTCAAGAGAATCATCTCTATTTAAAAACCATTTTGTTCCCATCTCAAGGTTGATCAATCTTATCTTGGATCCAAACTCGATATAATCGATGAATGGAATGCTTTTAACGAATTTTTGTGCATCTTTTATTTCATAGATCTTTTCGACGTCTCTACCTGCAACCTCAATGGGGTTTTTCATCCTTCCCCTATTCGGATCCCAGTAATTTTGCCTCATATTTCGAGGCAGATCATCGGGTGAAATGCCCCCTTCATTATATATAGCCGTGGTTAACAATAACTCGACGATATCTTCTGTCCCGTCCATCTTACCCCTTATAGTGAAAGATATTCATTTTGTCGTCACCTCACACCCATCTTCCAGCACGATCATCGTATGTTCTTTCTGTGCCACAAATCCACCGCTTTCCTCTTTTAAGACGGGAAAAGAATATAAAATTCCCTTATCCACGAGCTGATTTAACATGATGTCTGAAGGCGATCTTAGCCATCTCTTTGCGAACGGTAGAGTATTATACTCCTCCACTTCATCAAGGAATCTCCTCATATTCATTAATCTCACGGGTTTCCGCTTAAGAAGGCGATATATCTCTAATATATTTCCCCTTTTAGTTCTTCCAATACCATCTGTGGCAAACGGCTCTATGGCGATAACCTGTCCCTCTTTAAGATCAACGCCCTTTTTTATACATCTATTGGATATCGTTGGGGGGGCATGGGCATCGTATTGCAGAAGGCCATGTCCGGATAGGTCTGCGACCGGTCTATAACCAAAATCGGTTATCGTCTTCTCGATCGTCTCGGATAGATCCTTGGTGTTTACCCCGGCATGTACCAGATCTATAGCGTTATTCAGTGCCGCCTCGCTCGCTCTCTTTAACTCTTCTCGCTCTCCCGAGAGGTCGATCGTCACCGCCATATCCGCGATGTATCCATCGATCTGTGACCCGATGTCCAATTTCACGATCTCATCGTTGAATCTGGTCTCCTCTCCTTTAAAAGGCGTTCTGTGTGCTGCCTCATCATCCAGCGATATGTTGCACGGAAATGCTACTTCCGCCCCTCGCCTCTTTATTTCCTCCTCGGCAAATTCCGCCACCGATAAAAGCTTTTCCCCTTTCTTCACCATCTTAGCCGCATCTCTTGCTACGGAAGATAGTATCTTGCCCGCCAATCTATATTTATCCAATATTTCCTCGTTCAATTGATCACCCTATAATAAATTTCTTATCTAATTTTGTTAGGTTGACATATCCGTCTCTCTTTATCGCCACGATATCTTCCAGTCTCACTCCTCCGATCTCTTTATAATATAAACCCGGTTCTATCGTCACGACGTCTCCTTCGACCAGTCTCTCATCATTTCTTCCTATTGAAGGGGGTTCGTGCACGTCCAGACCGACTCCATGCCCCGTAGAATGGATAAAACCTTCTTTATCATTCTTTCTCTCTGTTCCATATCCGAGTGATTCAAAATATTCGCAAACGGCAAGATGAACCTCTTCACACCTTCTTCCTGCCTTTAATTCTTTGAAGGCGAGCTCCTGTGCATCGAAAACGGCATCATACATATTTAGGAGATCTTCGTTCGGCTCCCCCTTGACGTATGTCCTTGTCATATCGGAATAATACCTCTCGTTCATGAGATTTGGAAAGATATCGATCACGATGGGTTCACCCTCTCTTATTACCCCGTGTCCAACAGAGTGGGGATCGGAAGAATCCCTTCCAGAAGCACATATCACGCCATCGCAGAATGATCCGTTCTCCAAGAGGGTCTTCTCTATCGTAACCCTCAGATATTCTGATGTCAACTCTTTCTCTTTATAATAGAGAGTCCTCTTTTTAACCTTTGCGTGCTCGATTATCTTCTTCACCGTTCCCAACGAAATTTCACACGCTTTTTGAGCTTTTTTTATCTTATTTAACTCCTCCTCTCCCTTTCTTCTCCTCCTATCTCTAAAAGGATCTTTCAAAATTTTTAGTGGAAGTCCCTCATCCTTTAAGAATTCATAGAAGAACGATGGAAAATCTCTCATCACGGATATTTTCTTGATGCCTTGCTCTTTTAATATCTTTAGGATCAGGTTTGCAAACGCTACACCTGGATCTTTATATCTTCTATATATTGCATCATAGTTATAATCCCTATAACTCTTGATCTCGTTCGCGTTTGACTCTTTTAACGCCCTTCCTGTCTCCATCTCTGACAAAAAAATTTTTTTATCTTTTAAATCCTTAGATACTAAACATAGAAACGGATCTGGGCTTAAAAATTTCGTTACGTAGTAGATATTCGAGTTCGTGTAGCTATTCCCATAGAGGAGGATATATTCGTCTGTCATATACCAAGCATCTCCATGATGGCGTTCATGCTCTCTAATATATCCTTTCTGTTCGTCAAAGGGTACATATGCCCTGGAAGAAGATAATCCACTTTTAGCTCTGAAAGTTTTAGCACGGATCTTTTTAGCGATTCGAGATCTCCTCCGGGGAGATCCCACCTTCCGACACAGTATGGAAGTATCGTATCTCCTGAGATTAGAACTCTGTTATCTTCGTCATATAGGCACACGGAGCCTGGAGAATGACCCGGAGTAGAGATGACTTTCAAACAAACATCTTTTAGATCGAGATATTCTCCGATGCAGGTAAGAAGCTTCGCACCTCTCCTCCTAAAAAACCTATTTCCCGCCGTATGATCTATATGACTATGCGTATTAACCACCATCCCAATCTCTTCCGGGTGAAAACCATCCACCGCCATCCTCTTTGAAAGCCTCCGTGGATTCATGCCTGTATCGACGATAACCTTTGGAGAAGCATCTATCAAGATCGAGTTGCTTCCCAGTCCTCGATTCTCATAAAAATAATAATGATCAAATATCTTCATTTAAAAATCTCCGATTTTCAGTCATCTTTTCACCTATAATCTTAAGAATCCTTTTAATTTGGAATAAAATTTGTCCTCCGAGAATAATATCAACTTCAATGGTTCTCCCTCTCTTATTATAAATTTTTCTCCGTTCTCAAACTCCTCTTCCCATTGACCATCTATCACGAGGATTCCATCTTTTAAAGCCCTCACGGTTACTTCTCTTTCGATGGGAAAAACCAATGCACCGATTTTCGGAGATAGGGAAGAGACCGGTACCATATTTATAACGTTCAACATCGGATCTATAACCGGTCCACCGGCGGAGTGGGCATAGGCAGTCGATCCAAGCGAGGTGGAGAATATTATGCCGTCCCCTATCATCTCGAAGTTCTCCTTCCCGATGGTGATCGCTAAATTAAAAATTTTGGAGATATCCCTCCTTGCTATCACGATCTCGTTCAAGGCGGGATGATGATCGTTGCACTTCAACCTCCTAACCTCTCTTATAAAGTATCTTCCGTTCTTCACATCTTCTATGTGCTCGATGAGTACTCGGTATTCCGTGGTGCACAAAAACCCGACTCCCCCCGTCCTGACCGGAAGTATTGGAGATACAGCATATCTCGACGCCCATAGAAGCGTTCCATCACCTCCAAGTGTTATGATTATGCCATCCTTAAAATCTTTAAAACTACTTCCGCTTTCGCCTATCTGTTCTGCGGT
>CABGHH010000039.1 GCA_902158745.1 Candidatus Methanolliviera sp. GoM_asphalt | reverse complement strand
GAGGCAGCGGCAAAACTTGCTTCGCTATTGAAGGAGAAGGGGACGTTTTAAATGATTTAAAATATTTCATATTTTCACTTAAAAATCGGAGATTTTTAAATGACTGTATATATATTGGCAGAGCACAGGCGGGGTGAATTGATGGATGTCACCTTCGAATCGATCTCTGCGGCTAGAAGATTGAATGATGAAGTTGTTGCGATTTTACTAGGAACGGACTTGGCAGATCATGCAGAGAAGGTAGCGAAATATGCAGATAAGGTGTTGGTGGTGGAAGACGAAAGGATCGAGAATAACACCGAGGCATATACCCAGGTCATAGGGGAGATTATAAAGAAGGATAAACCGAAGGTCTTTCTGATGGGGAATACGTCTATGGGCATGGACATAGCTCCCGCATTGGCAATAGATCTCGATTCCCCGATAGCCACCGACGTTGTTGGGATCAGCGAAGAAGGCGGAAGAATAAAGGTGACAAGATCGGTATATAACGGAAAGGTGCTTTCAGATCTGGTTCTTAGGGAGGCAGAAACTTCAGTAATTACGATAAGATCTGGAGAGTTCTCCGCGGCCGATCTTGAAGAGAAGAACGGAGAGATCACAAAGATGGATTCCCCCCTCAAGGAAGCGATAGAGAATAAAAAATTCTTAGAATTCGTCGAACCGGTAGCAGGCGCTGTGGATATCACGCAGGCAGACGTTCTGATATCAATTGGAAGAGGGATCAAGGATAAGGATAACATGCATATAGCAGAAGAACTTGCAGATGCCGTCGGTGGTGTGGTATCGTGTTCCAGGCCAGTCGTGGATTATGATTGGCTTCCGAAGGATAGACAGGTGGGAACTTCCGGTAAAACGGTTAAACCAAAGTTTTACCTGGCGTTTGGTATAAGCGGGGCGTTTCAGCACGTTGCTGGTATGAAGGGGGCCACCATGATCGTGGCGATAAATAAAGATATCAAAGCGCCCATATTCTCGGTGGCACAGTATGGAATTGTTGACGATCTGCTCAAAGTGATGCCAGCACTTACAGAGAAGATCAAAGAGTTGAAGTCCTGAGTCGTGTAAAGATTTTTTGAAGAGGCTAAAAATGAAAGGGCTTGTAATCGGTGGTGGGGTGGCGGGTCTTCGGGCGGCATTGGATATCGCAAACGCAGGGTTTGATATCTATTTAGTCGAGAGAGATTACTCAATCGGCGGCAGATCAGCGCAGATTACGAAGAGCTACCCTGATCTTACCAATATAAAGGATGTCTTAAAACCTCTGATGGAGGAGGTGTATAATCACGAGCGGATAACGCTCCTGACAAACTCAGAGGTATTGGGTCTGGAGGGCGAAGCCGGCAACTTCAAAGTTAAGATAGAGAAGAAGCCTAGATACGTTCCTGATGGTGAATCGTGCGAAAAATGTATCGAGGTCTGTCCTGTCGAGATTCCAAATGAATTTAACGAAAGGCTTGACAAGAGAAAGGCGATATTTGTTCCCTTCTCTTATGCCATTCCAGATGGGTGTGTGATCGATGAAACTAATTGTTTGCACTTCAAAGACGGCAGTTGTAGCAGATGTAAAGAGGTCTGTGACGGGATAAATTTCGATCAAAAGGCAGAGACGATAGAGATAGATGTAGGTAGCGTAGTGGTTGCCACGGGTTTTGATCCGTTCGACCCGAACCTAAGGCCGGAGTTAGCGTATGACAAGTATGATGGTGTGATCACCTCATTAGAACTGGAGAGGATACTGGATGAGGATGGTCCAACAGGTGGAAAGATTATCATAAACGGAAAAGAGCCAAAATCCGTAGTATTCGCCCATTGTATCGGTTCCAGAGATAAGAAGGTGGAGAACCCCTACTGCTCAAGGATCTGCTGCATGTACACGGCAAAAGAGGCGTATATGCTCCGAGAGAAATTACCCAACGCTGAGATCTCTGCATGCTACATAGATATGAGGGCATTCGGGAAGGGGTGTGAAGAATTTTATGAGGAGGTACAGAAGAAGCAGGTGCTCTACAGGCGTGGTGTCGCCGCGGAGGTCTATAGCAATGGAGTCAATCTTGTTCTTAGGGCAGAAGATACCTTACTCTCAGAACCTTATGAATCTGCCGCAGATATGATCGTGCTTGCGGTCGGGGTAGAGCCAAAGGAGGGTTCCTCTGAATTGGCAGAGAATTTGGGAATAAAAATGGATGAGTACGGATTTTTCGTTGAGAAGAACATGTATGATCCTGTCGAAACGGAGAAGGAAGGAATCTTTCTGGCTGGCTGTTGCCAGGGGCCAAAGGACATCACCGACTCTATCCTGCAAGGTGGCGCCGCAGCCGCAAAGGCGATCGGTCTGATGGGGAGGCACAGCAATTGAGTCTCATCGAGGATATAGAAGAGAGCGGATGGGTATTCGGAAAAGATACGATCGATAGCATATATGCGTGTATGCAGTGCGGAAAGTGCACCGGAAGTTGCCCATCCGGGAGGATAACGGGATACAGAACGAGAAGATTGATGAATAAAGTACAATCTGGCGACCGATCTATCCTTGAAGATCCGGATATCTGGCTATGCACGACGTGTTATACATGCTACGAGCGATGTCCGAGAGAGGTTAAGACGACAGATGTGATAAGGGCATTAAGAAACGTGGCGGCAAAAGAGGGGTACATGTCAAAGGCACACAGGGCTACTGCCATGTACGTGATTAAGACCGGGCATGCCGTTCCGATAAACGATGCCACAAAAAAGTTGAGAAAGAAACTGGGACTATCCGAGATACCTCCAACCACGCACAAATATCCGGAGGCATTGAAGGCGATTCAGAATATATCAAAGAAGATGAAATTTGATAAACTGGTTGGATTCGATTGGAATACGATGAATCTGGAGGAGAGGGAGGAAAAATAAATGAAAGAATACGCTTATTTTCTTGGATGCATAACACCAAACAGGTATCCTGGGATAGAGGCTGCCACGATGAAAGTTTTGAAGAAATTTGATATAGAGACGAGAGATCTGGATGGGGCAAGCTGTTGTCCTGCACCAGGCGTCTTTGGTTCGTTCGACCTGAACACATGGCTTCTCATAGCGGCAAGGAATGTCACATTGGCAGATATGATGGGTTTGGACGTCTATGTAACGTGTAATGGTTGTTACGGTTCTCTTCAGGAGGCAGATCATCTATTGAAGGAGAAACCTGAGCTGAAAGATTGGGTGAATGAAAATTTAAAGGACGAAGATCTGGAATATAAAGGAAATATAGAGGTTAAACATGTCGTGGAACTTCTATACGATGACATAGGAATAAAGAGACTAAAGGAGGCGGTAGTGGCACCGTTGGATGCGAAGATCGGCGTTCACTATGGGTGCCACTTCTTGAAGCCGAGCGCGGTAAGAGGACATGGAAGTTCGGAGAGACCGACGATACTGGATGAGCTCGTCGAAGCAACGGGCGCTGAGAGCGTCGATTACAAGGATAAGCTGATGTGCTGCGGTGCTGGGGGTGGCGTCAGGACGAGGGATCTTGAAGTCTCTCTCACGTTCACGAAGCAAAAATTTGAATCAATGAAGAAGGTCGGGATCGATGCCACAATAAATCCTTGTGCGTTCTGTCATCTCCAGATGGATAGGGGACAAGTTGAAATACACGATAAGTTCAATGGAGAATTATTTAATATGCCCGTCCTCTTCATCACACAGCTGATCGGTCTCTCCCTTGGAATGAGCACCGAGGAGCTTGGATTGAATGCTCACGCGATTCCAATGACAGAGAAGTTCATCAGGTAACTATCAGGTAAAAAATGGATGAAGTGAAAGATGGGGATATAATCGAGGTATCGTACATTGGCAAGGTGGATGAAGAGGTATTCGATACAACCGACGAGGATGTCGCCAAAGAAGAAGGTGTGTATAAAGAAGGCATGATATATGGCCCAATAACCGTCGTACTCGGGGCAGGACACCTGATAAAAGGTTTTGAAGAGGATTTATTAGAAAAAGAGGTTGGATCCGAGGAGAAAGTTGAGATCGCTCCGGAAAAAGGTTTTGGAACTTATAACAGCGATTTAAAGGTATTGACTCCGATAAGTAAATTCAAAGAGAGACCGGTGCCTGGAATGCAGGTGATGATCGATGGCAGAGTGGGTAGCGTAGAGAGGATGATAGGAAGGCGCGCAATGGTGGATTTCAATCCACCACTCGCAGGAAAGACCATCTTCTACGAATACAAAATATTGAGAAGGATAACCGACCCGTCTGAGCAGATAAAAGGTATCATTAAATTTTATATATATAAGGAGATGGACGCCGAGGTAGTCGATGATAAAGCACTCATATATATAAATTATGAATCCTCGCTGGATCAAAAATGGATCCTCTTCAGGAAGAAGATAGCAGAGGATATCTTGAAATATGTTGGTGTTGAGGAGGTTTCTTACATCGAAAAATATTCAAAGTTTTAACTCCACCAATTTAAGATCGTAGCCCTTCCTGCAGTCATCTATTTCCCCAAGCACCTTCGTTATTGTGCAGGTATCCCTTCGCCAGATCCCTTCAGGGTGGCAGAGATCGAAGAATTCGCAATCTTTAATATCACAGTTAATAGGTTCATAAGTTATCTTTGATCCACTAAAAGCTTTCTTCGGTTCAATTGCGGCGACAAGTGGAGCCTCGGTGACCTCAACCACTTTGACCCCTCCGTCGTGTAAGACACAATCGTGAAGAACGTCGCCTCTCTTCCCGACCACTATGTATCTTCTACCTTTCTCCAAATTTATACAGCTGTTTCTCAGTTTGCAGTTCTCACATTCATCCGAAGCACCGACAAATATAAATTCCGTTCCAACATTGGCAAGTTTTGACCCTATTAAGGTGACTTTAGTCTCTTCTTTCATTTTCCTTAACCTCATTCATCTATCTTGGTTATCTTTACGAGATTTTTCGCTGCCTTCCTTGTGATACCATTTCCCAAAATACTGTATCTCTCTGGATAAATCTCGTGAGCGTGCACTAAAGCTTCTATAATATATTCTACCTCTATTCCAAGCTCGCTGGCACAGACAGGAGCGCCAACCTTCTTTAATGTATCCCTTATCAAGTTCCAGTCTCCTCTGTGTAGATACATCATCATTATAGCACCAACCCCGCACTCTTCACCGTGCAACGCCGGTTTTGGAGCTATTTTGTCGAGTGCATGACTAAATTTATGCTCTGATCCACTTGCGGGAAAGGAAGACCCTGCTATGCTCATTGCAACCCCACTTGAGACGAGCCCTTTTGCCACTATCCATGCCGACTCCTCCAACCCCTCTTTAATCGTATCGGCAGATTCGATTATCATCTGTGCCGTCATCTGGGACAATGCCGCAGCATAACTGCTGTATTCAATATTTTTAAGCCTATAAGCCAACTGCCAGTCCCTCACGGCTGTATAATTCGATATCAAATCTCCACATCCAGATGCAAGTAGCCTATAAGGCGCCTTAGATATCAGTTCCGTATCTGCCACGACGGCGATTGGAACATGCGCCTCCACGGATGTCGTGTTACCATTTGCAAGTTTGCGAATCAAAGATTTGCGATCACCTCCCGATATGGACGCCCTTGATGAGGCGATTCCATCATGGGATGCGGCCGTTGGAACGCTTATGAAAGGCATACCAAGCGCAAAAGAAGTTGCTTTGGCGATATCGATACATTTTCCTCCGCCAACGCCGAGTAAAAAATTTGCTCCCATCTCCCCCGCTAATTTTTCTGTCCTCTTCACCTCTTCCATGCTCGCATCTGCTATAACTTTTATTCTCGTCTCGATCCCGCATTCTCTCAGGATATCGCTCACCGCATTTCCGGCTATCTTGCTCGTCTTTGGTCCACTAACAATCAAAGCGCTCCCACTTAATCCCAACCTTCTACATACTTCTCCAACGTCGCGGATCTTTCTATGCCCAATTACCACGATCCTCGGAAGCTGCATCCACTTCGATTTATGCTCTCCAAGCATATCAAAGAAATCCATTTATATATCATCACGCGAACGCTGGTGTATATTCCTCTGTGGTATTAAAGTTATCGAGAGCGGAGATGTCCTCAAATGCAAAAAGATAATTTCGGAGAGTGGTACAGTAACATTCTAAAAGTTGCAGGGATAGTAGACGTGAGGTATCCAGTAAAAGGCATATATGTGTGGTGTCCCTTCGGTTTCAAGATTAGAAGATACACATACGGCATATTAAGGGAACTTCTCGATAAAAGCGGGCATGAAGAGACCTTATTTCCACTCTTAATTCCAGAAGAAGAGTTTATGAAAGAGGCCGAGCATATAGCAGGTTTTCAAGACGAGGTCTATTGGGTAACGAGGGGTGGTCTCGATGAATTAGAGATGCCCCTCGTCTTGAGACCAACATCAGAGACGGCAATATATCCGATCTTCAAGCTCTGGATAAGGAGCCATGCGGATCTGCCCCTCTTAACTTATCAAATAGCAAACACGTTTCGATACGAGACCAAGAGCACGAGGCCATTGATAAGGGCAAGAGAGATAACCTCGTTTGAAGAGGCACATACCGCCCACGAGAGCTATGAAGATGCGGAGATGCAGGTAAAGAAGGCAGTTGAGATATATAAATCATTTTTTAAGCGACTCTGCATCCCGATAACGATAAGCAAAAGACCGGACTGGGATAAATTTCCCGGGGCAGACCACACAATTGCGATAGACACGCTGATGCCAGACGGGAGAACACTTCAGATCGGAACGGTTCATCATCTTGCAGATAATTTTTCAAGGACGTTCGAGATAAGGTATGAAGACGAACGCGGAGAAAGGAGGTATGTCCATCAGACGTGTTACGGTATCTCGGAGCGGTGCATCGCCGCGATGATCTCGATTCACGGAGATGATAGGGGACTTATTCTGCCACCAGAGGTAGCTCCAATACAGATCGTTATAATACCAATCATCAAGAAAGAGAGCGGGAAGGAAGTCCTAAAGAGGTGTAGGGAGATAGAAGAGAGGTTAGAGGGAAAATACAGGGTGAAACTCGATCTATCGGAGGAGCGACCCGGGGCAAAATACTATCATTGGGAGTTGAAAGGCGTTCCAGTGAGGATCGAGTTGGGACCAAGGGATATAAAAAAGGATGAGGTTGTGATCAGCAGAAGAGATGAGCAAAAAAAGATCTCGGTCAAGATGGAGGAGTTGGACAACCGGATAGAAGAAGAGATTAAGAAAATGAAGAAGAATCTCCTTCTAAAAGCAGAAGCAGAGATGAGAGAAAGGATGTTTGAGTGCACCAAGATCGAAGAAATGAGTAATCACGCCAGAAAAGGTATAATAAAGGCGAGCTGGTGCGGAGATGAGAGATGCGGGAAGGAGATGGAAGAGAGATCTGGTGCGGATATACTTGGGGAGATACTTGGGAAAGAAGAGGATGGAATATGCCCAATATGTGGGAAAGAGACCAAGATAAAGGTTTATCTTGCAAAGACGTACTGATTATGATTTACACTCATTTGAGGAGTTTTTTACAAAACTCTCGATATAACATATAAACACCCGTGAAGAAGCCGATGAAGATTCCCACAGTGATCCCTAACGCGGTAAAATCTTCGCCAAAGAATTCTTTAAATGAGAGATACCCGACGAGTGCCATGATAACCACGCTCATCCCAAACTCTGTTCCGACTGCAACAAGTTTCACCGCCTGTGAGGCGGGTGTTGGAATAACCTCTCTCTGCGGTCTTTCTCTTTTTTTCATATATCATAATATTATGTATAATATAGTATATATATTAATCCAATACTGTGAAGGAGTTGGTGATCCCAACGATCTTCGGTGCTTCAAATCCAGACACAAGGATCACATCGAAACTTCGCTTTTTAGATTACCGTTTAAAATCCGGTGGATCATATTGTAAGAACTTTATATCTAAACGACGGCAGGGAGAGAATTATTATATATACCACCAATCTAAACCCACTCGATTGGAAGTGAAAAGATTGCGAAATTCATTCACGATCGCGAAATACAAGCTTTTGAATGCGTTCAATATGATGCTTGGATCAAAAGGAACGATCATCGCGAGCATCATATTCTTCGTCTTTATGTGTGGGATGCTTATTTTTGTCTCTTTCTTCATGCTGGATCGGATAGAGACCGTCTTTGATTATCTTCCCATAATATTGGGAATATTCTTCATACTACCAATCTTTAACGGGTTTAGAGGACGGGGGATGCGTGCCTCTCCTGAGGATCAGGATTTTATCCTCACAACTCCTGTAAATCCGAGAGAATACTTTATGGCGATCCAGATAACAGCCATATCATCGATCTTGATCTTCCTGCTTCCGGTCATTTTGATATGCGTGCTTTTGGTTCTCCATTCCCTACAACTATCCCTGCTTGGGTTCATTCCTATAATTCTCTGTATTGTATTCTTCATCTGCCTGATGAATCTAGTCGCAGCCGGCGTGAGAATGGTCGTTGAGAGGAAGAGACTCCTATTATTTGTCATGCCCATTGTGCTTTTATTGGCATTTGTATTTTATTCTTTGCCCATCCTCTACAATATCCTTCCAAACGTCCTCGCGGCCAACGTCATCAAGTATTCTTTCAGCCCTCATCAAAATCCAATTGATGCCTATATCCCCCTTCTTGGAATGTTCATCTGGTATATAGCACTACTATCCATCTTCTTCCTCGGTCTTAGATCTCACTATGATGTGATGATAAAGCCGATAGAGGATAGAACGAGAGAACCGATATTAGAGATCTCGATGACAGGAGGAGTAAGGGAGATACTCATTCGAAGGGAGCTTCTCTCCATCATACGAACGAGGACGATGCTTTCGCCTCTCATGTATATCTTCATCTTTCTGTTCATACCGCTATTTAACTGGCTGGGAAGAAAAGGATACATGTTCGCCTCGTCCCGGGGCGGTTTTGAGTATGTGATCTTTGCTACGATCATGTTTATGGTGATGGGGGTTAGCGGGATGGTTCAAAAAAGGTTTTCCAAAGAGAGAGGGACAATATGGATTCAGAAATCGCTGCCGTTGAAGACCGAACACGTGGTTGATTCGATATCTTACGCCGTAACGATGGTCGGGATGGTCTATGCCATCGTAATCTTGATCATACTCTCAATATTTTATGGATATCAAACGTTTGCATATATCCCACTCATCATTGCAACGGGGGCAATAGGTGCCAACTTCAGCGTGTATTCAAACATCGCATCTCCTGTATCAGAGGATATGATGATTCCGCCGAACATGCCCTTTATGATGTTTTTATCGATCCTGCTGATCACTCCCTGTTATATACCCGTCTTATACATGCCTATGTTGGCACCGTATTTCGGCATGGATTGTGTCAGTACCACCTTGATACTTCTAACCTCACTTCTCGTCTTGATATACGCCATACCAGCCACGTTTTTTCTCAGAAGAGCGGCGGCAAAGAAGCTGGACGAATATGAGGCGACAGTTTAATAAGAAGTTGATTGGAGAACCATAGGTTTTCGTATGAAGGATATATTAGCAGATGTAGGCGGAAGACCGGGCATAGATTGTCGTGGATTTTGCAGATATTGTTATTTTAAAGGCGTAAAAGGAGAAGAACCTCTGGGGTGTAAATATTGCCCCCCATCTAAAAGAGGATGCGATTACTGTACCGATAAAGTTAGAGAGAAATATTTTGGATTTATACCATTAAATATAGTATTAGGGGCAGTTTATACAGATTTTAAATTTAGTGGTGGGGAAACAATCGTAATAAGTGGTGGAGGAGATCTCAGTTGTTACTCCGACCTTTTAGAATTGACAAAAGGGCTCACAAAAATCGGGTTGCCAATACATATAAATTATACCAGTGGAAAGGGGTTTGACAATGAAGATGGAGGAGAGGCAGATTCTCTGGTGAAAAATAATATTTCAGAGGTTTCTTTCACAGTATTTTCTACCGACAGAGCATTGAGAAGAGAATGGATGAATGATAAGTCTCCTGACGCTTCCTTGGCAAATTTAAAGAGATTTTGCGAGAGCTCGGATGTTTATGCGGCATCCATCGTCATTCCTGGTGTGAATGACGGAGAAGACCTCTATAATACCTGCTCAGACCTGGAAGATATGGGAATAAAAGGTATGATCTTGATGAGGTTCGCTAACTATAGAGAGCAGGGACTCATTCTTGGAAATGATCCAATAATAGAAGGAATAGATCCGCATTCTGTTGGGGATTTCAGAGAGCTCGTCACAGAGATAAATAAAGAATTTTCATTTAGAGTGACAGGAACACCACTTTGGGATCCTGAGATAGGATCCCCTTATACAATAAGAAGAGAAGATGAGATATTGAGAGAACTCCCAAAGATTGAGAGAGAGGCGACAATTCTGACGGGAAAAATTTCTGCGCCGTTTTTAAGCGAGATATTCGATAAGATATCCGATAAAATTGAGGTTGCGCCTGTCGATAAGGATATAGGATGCCTAATAACAATAGAAGATATTAAAAAATTGAGTTTGGACGATATAAAAGAGACGGTGATATTTCCTGGAAGAGCATTCGTGCATGATAGGGAGATCGAAGAGTTACTATGTAGAGACGGCGTCAAAAGGTTGATAATCAGGGGTCCTGATCGGCTCACTGCCGACGGAGAGATGAGTATATCTATGAGTAGAGAGGAGGTCTTGGAAGAAGAGAAGAGAGCACTAGAAGAACTTATAAGGATGATAAATTTCTATGGGGTTTAGACATGATTGAATGAATGTTGCTTTTAGTTGTTTTCATCTGTTTGCTTACTTATTTTATATATCTTACTTACCTTCACACACCCCACCTATAGATTCTTTGACGTTATTTTTAAATATCTATCCCTCTTACGTAGATAAAGAGGGGATGGGTTTACGTGAAAATAATTGAGCAGATATCGGATTTTCTAAATCCACTAAAGGTTGATATCTCACTGTATACGGCTATTTTTGAATTGGTCATCACAAAAATTAAGGGACCTATATTTTCGATAAGGGCGGCAAATAAACGAGGAATTC
>CABGHH010000038.1 GCA_902158745.1 Candidatus Methanolliviera sp. GoM_asphalt | reverse complement strand
TTTTTTTTCTTTATTTTTTTCTCTCATTTTTTTCATTTTCTTTTCATTTTCCATCTTTCATCACCTCCTCATTAGTTGTATTTTTTGGTGTAGTGATGGGAGGCTACACCGTGGGTTACTCCCATCAAGGCAACGATCAACGCCAGCACTTGGTAAGCTGGAAGCTGAATCCCGTATTCCAGATGAAGTCCGCCCAGTACAACCATAAGAACACATGCAGTCGGAAAGCTAATTTTGAAAGCGAATGCGCTTGCTCTCCCATTTATATAAGAGGACCGCTCGTCACCAAATTTGTATTTGTCATCCGCCCTTTTCATATAATAGGCAGTGCTCATTAAACCCACAAAGATTATGATAAGTGTCAGCCAGTAGCTCCCCAGGAGATATCCCATGACGAAACCGAGTGCTATGCTACCTACAAATCCCCCGATGAATATCTTCTGCGCCCTTTTTCTCCCCCTTTCCATTTCGTTTATCTTTTTATTTTCCATCTTTCTTCACCTCCTCATTAGCTGTATTTTTTGGTGTAATAATGGCGGGAAGCAAGGTGTACAATGCATGTTAGGGCAAGAAGAAGCCCAATCATGGAGTATGCTGAAATTTCTATAGAACGAATAGAAAGACCACCAAGGATTACAAGCAGTATACCCATCGTGATAGATATTACTTTGAATGTCAGGGAAGATGCTTTTCCAGAGATAAACTCTGCCCTTTCATCGCCTAGTTTATACCTTGCCGCTACATTTCTAGCGTGAAGTGCCACACCAAATCCGCCTACAAAAGCGATTGCTATACCTAACCAATAATAACCAAAGGATGCCACGATCATTCCAACAAGTATGCTTACACCAAAGGTCACATCAAAAATTACTCTTTCTTTTTTCATTTTCTCCATTTTTTTTATCTCTTCTATCTTTTTTTTATTACATGTACCTCCTGTTGTAGTAATGGTACGAGACGACGTAGGTGGCGGCATAGAGAGTAAATAGAGGTCCTAACACCATCTGAGCTGGAATATCTATGGAAAGGACGCTTATAAATGCAAAGACTACTCCAAAGATCGGAAAAGTTATTCTAACTGTCGCGATACACGATTTTCCCTCAACAAATTGCGCCCTCTCGTCGTTTATTTCGACCGCTTTCGCCTTCCGCATATACATCCCGGATACTAAAACCCCGACTAAAGCGATTATCAGTCCCAAAAGGGGATAACCAATCACTATCAAGACTGTTCCTACCACCAGGCTTCCGAAGAATCCCGTCCCAAATATCACGTCTTCTTTCTTTACTTTTCTCTTCATCTTTCATCACCTCCTCCTTTTGTAAATAATATTTTACCTTATGTAAAACTTATAATACTAAAAGTATATAAATATTTCTATTTTAGAAAGAGAACACGACATTTTTGAAGAGGGAACATTTTATATCTACCAAACACAATAGTTCATCTTTGTTAAATACGACAAATTTTAGAAGGGGTGAATGACGTAAGAGGAATAAAACAGCTCGCGTATCTCTATAAAACGTTGAGAAGAGAAGATTTTAGGATATTACACGCCATAGAAAGGGGAATGGTATATTTAGAGGACATCACGACATTTACAAAGATGGATCTGAAGGATGCGTCATATTTCTTAGGAAGATTATCCAAGATCAAACTGGTGGAATACCATGAAGAGAGATACAATTTAAAGTATTCTGGCTTAGATATGCTTTCTCTGGGATACCTATATGAAAATAATGCCATAAAGGCAGTTGGGGACCAGATAGGATACGGAAAGGAGTCTGATGTCTTTGAATCGATCGGGAATGGAGATGAAGAATGTGTATTGAAGGTGCATCGTGAAGGGATATCTTTCAAAAATGTTCTTAAGAACAGACCAGGCATGAGTAAAGAAGACTGGGTCAAGATATCAAAAAAATCTGCGTTCAGGGAACAGACGGCGTTGAAAAGACTCTATCCTTACGTCTCCGTTCCAAAACCCATTGCAAGCAACAGACACGTGAACGTCATGGGAAGGATAGATGGATGCCAATTGAATAGAGCTGATCTCGAAGATCCGGGGTGGTTCCTCGATAAAATTCTGGATGAGGTGAAGAAAAGCTACGAACGCGGGATAATTCACGGAGATTTAAGCAAATATAACGTTTTGGTATCTGATGGTGAAGTATTTCTGATAGATTGGCCACAATATGTGGAGACGGGCTTTTGGGGATCGGAAGATATCTTAAAGCGGGATATAAAAAATATTATAGATCATTTCTCACGCAAATATTCGTTAAATACAGATCTCGAAGAGGCATTTAAGAGGATCACCAGGAGATAGTCAAATTGAGAAGAGATATGATCTTTGGGGTGGACATATTCAAGGGATCTCCGAGATCTAAGACTCAACAGAAATATGCATTGGCGATCTTCGATAGTGGTAAGGATATAAAGAGATACGAGAGGATCAGCAGATTTAAGCTTCTTAGAATGGTGAGAGAAAGATCTCCGGAGATATTGGCTGTCGATAACATATATGAACTTTTAAAGGATAGAAAGGAACTATTGGCATTCTTAAAAAAACTGCCTTACGAGACAAAACTCGTTCAGGTGACAGATAAAGAGAGATTAAGTAAACTTGCCGCGAGATATAATATAAGTTTTAATAAAAGAAGCCCGTTAGAATCCGCAATGGTTTGTGCCTGCCTGGCAAAGATGGGGATCGGAAGAGAGGTCTCTTATATAAGCGATCGGACAAAGATAAGGGTCAGTAGGGCGAGAAGTCTTGGAAAAGGTGGTTGGAGCCAGAATAGATATGGAAGGAAGGTTCACGGGATGGTAAAACTAAAGATAAGAGAAATCAAAGAATATTTGAATAAAAGAGGTGTTGAATATGGACTAAGTATTAAAAAGGGTTTTGGAGGATACAGAAGCGGCAGTTTCATCGTCGAGGATAATATAAAAAATTTGAGCATCTCGTCTAAGAGAGGGTGTGATGTGCAGGTGAAGGTATCCCCGATCACGAAGGATGCAATGGAGTTCTCAAAATTTTCAAGGGGGCAGAGATATATAATCGTAGGGATCGATCCCGGAACCACCTCTGCCATCGCAATTCTCGACCTTGACGGAAACGTTCTAAGATTAAGCAGTTCGAGAAACTCCTCATTATCGGATATGATAAGATCCATCTCCAATGAAGGAACACCTCTCATCGTCGCCACGGATGTTTATCCGGTACCATCGACCGTTGAAAAAGTAAAGAGAGATTTTAATGCGATCATCCATTCTTCTGATGATACACCGACAGATTATAAGATGGATATCACACGAGGATACGACTGTTCAAACGTTCATGAGCGAGACGCCCTCTTTGCGGCGTTGGACGCGTATAAAAAATTCAAAAATAAGTTCGAGAAGATCGAGAAAGAGACGCCGATATGGATTGATTCAGACGATATTAAAGCCGCAGTTCTAAAGGGATCTTCGCTGAAATCTGCTATTCATCTTCACTCTCCAAAAAAAGAGGATTTAGAGGAAAAAGAAGAGAAGAGCGAAGAGACAAAGGAGAAAGAGAAAGATCTCCAATCGATAAAGGAGCAGATTCGACAGATCAGAGAACACAACAACTATTTAAAGAGCACGATAGATACGAAGGATAAGGAGATAAAAAGATTAAAAAAATATATCGAGAGACTAAAAGAAGGCGAAAGAAGAGGAATAAAAAGAGAAAGGGAGATAATACTAAGAGAGAAAGAGATCAAAAGGCAAGGAAAGGAGATTTTTAAACTTAAAGAGAGAATTAAGTTTCTCTCAGAGCAGATAGATCTGTACAGAAAGATAAAAATATTGGAATCCTCCGGAAGATTTTATCCTGTCAAAGTGATTGGAAACTTTAACAGGGATTCCATACTGGAATTCAATAATAAAATGGGAATAAAATCCGGTGATATAGTATATCTGAAGGATGCTACGGGAGGAGGAGGATCTACGGCAGATATTTTGATCGGATTTGGTATAAGAGCGGTGATGGCAGGGTCTGAGATGTCTCATATAGCAAAAGAGAGGTTTTATGAGATGAATATTCCTGTCTTTTCAGCAGAAGAGGTGAATATTAAAGTTAGTCAGAGATCTTTGATCTTCGAACGTGTCGAGGACTTTGGGATCATTAATAGAACGGATTTTGAGGGTATGATCGATGAGTGGAGAGAGAAAAATCGTGAAGAGGATGAGAGAAGAAGGATTGAGGCAATCAAGAATATGTTGTATGAGTACAAACGAGAGAGGGTCATATGAAGTTTGATCCGGTGGAATATAAAAAGAGGGTAAACGAGAATTTTGAGGAAGCCTGGCTGAGCGGAGAGGAAATATTAAGCGTAAAAGATATAAATAAAAGGTATCCTCGTCTTTTATACAGATATGGAAAGCCGCATCCAATATTTGAGACTATAAATAACCTTAGAATGGCTTATCTGAGAATGGGGTTTGAAGAAGTCGTTAATCCAATAATTGTGGAAGAAGAAGAAGTGAAGAGACAGTTTGGCCACGAATCTTTGGCTGTCTTGGATAGATGTTTCTATCTCGCGGGGCTTCCGAGACCTAACATTGGAATATCTAAAGAGGAGATAACAAAGATTGAGGAGATCATCGGAAGAAATTTAGAAGAAGCGGAGATAGAAGCAATGAAGGAAAGCTTTCACGCCTATAAAAAAGGAAAAATAGAAGGGGACGATCTGATCTCCGTCCTCTCCGAAAGACTTTCCATCGATGACCTCTGTGGAACAAAGATCATAGGCGAGGTTTTCCCTGAGTTCAAGGAGCTTTCACCGATAGCGACGAAGAAGACGCTTAGAAGCCACATGACATCTGGGTGGTTCATAACTTTGAGTGAGATGTTAAATAAGAGAGAAGTACCAATGCGGCTCTTCTCCGTGGATAAATGTTTCAGACGAGAGCAGAGGGAAGATGCTACAAGACTTCAATGTTATAATTCGGCCTCTTGTGTCATTATGGATGAAGACGTGGGAGTGGACGACGGCAAAGCTATCTCGGAGTCCTTGCTCGCGCAGTTCGGCTTTGAAGATTTTAGATTCAGGTTGGATGAGAAGAGGAGTAAATATTACATTCCCGGCACACAGACGGAGGTCTTCGCATACCATCCGGCACTCGTGGGTTCTAACACCAAATATAGCGATGGATGGGTGGAGATAGCAACATTTGGCGTATATTCACCCACAGCGCTTGCCCAATACAACATACCGTATCCCGTGATGAATTTAGGATTGGGCGTTGAGAGACTTGCAATCATCCTCTACAACAGCAAAGATATAAGGGAACTCGTCTATCCACAATTTTATCGAGAAGAACTCTCAGACAGAGAGATAGCGAGAGGTTTGTATCTGAAAGAGACGCCAAAGACGGATCAGGGACTAAAACTCGCGAATGCAATTAAAGACGCATGCGCAAGATATGGAACGGAGAAGAGCCCCTGCGAATTTTTTGCATGGCAAGGTGAGATTTACGGGAGAAGAATAGAGGTAAAAGTCGTAGAGCCCGAGGAGAATACGAAATTATGCGGGCCTGCGTATAAAAATAAGATCATCGTAAAAGATGGAAATATCTTCGCGGTTCCTGTAGATGAGAGGTTCTCCGAATTGATAGAAGGGGGAATAGATACGGGTATAACATTTTCAGACGCGTTCTCCCAACTGGCGGCAAGCAAGATAGAGAATCTTTTGGCTTATGGGGACTTCAAAGAGGAAGAACGTAAAGTAAGGGTCAGGGCGGTTAAATCAAGGGTCAGAGCCGTTAAAACTCTTGGAGATATAAATATAGGTGTAAAAGAGTATGTACATCGGTATATAACGAGCAAAAAAAAGAAGATTGATGTTAGAGGACCTGTCTTCACAACCATCGAGACGGAGGTGATAGAATAGGGATAGATACGAAGAGAATGGTGGAGGAACAGATACGCCTGAGCAGAGAAGTAATATTAAAAGACGGTTTTGATGAGGTTAAATACATCGCGGGCGTAGATTCCGCCTTTCTAAATGATAAGATAATCTCTGCGGCAATATTGATGGATTATGATAGCATGAAGGTCGTGGGGAAGGAATATCATATAGGAGAGATCGATTTTCCATACATTCCAGGACTGCTATTCTATAGAGAGGGAAAGAATGCCTTGAAGGCGATTAATCAGTTGAAGATCGATCCTGATATCATAATATTTGATGGTGGAGGGATAAACCATCCGAGAGGGATTGGATTGGCGAGTCATATTGGCGTACTTCTAAAGAAGCCTACGATAGGGGTGGTAAAGAATATGTTCTCCGGCTCCTGCAAGATTCCGGAAGAGGTCGGCGAGAAGGAGCCGATAATACTAGATGGAAAGAAGATAGGATATGCATACAAATCAAAGAAGGTGGCGAAACCGATATATATCACACCAGGAAACCTAATATCGGTAGATTCCGCTTTTTTTGTTGTGAAACATTTTATAAGAGGATATAAACTGCCAGAACCCGTAAGAGAGGCACATATATTTGCGGGTGAGATGAAAAATCGAAACCCTTAAATACCAAAATAGGGATGATTCTCAAAGATGATATGACGGGAGAGACGGAGGCACTGAAGAGACTTGCACTGCTCGGGGGATGTCAGACTCTCAAGATATCTTCTGCGGTATTTGCCAGGGAGGCGGAGACGAGCATGCAGACCGCTGCCAGAAGATTAAAAGATCTGGAGGATAAGGGATTTATAGAGAGAAAGATCGTTGGCGATGGGCAATACATAAAGATAAGTGAGGGAGGGCTAAACATTCTAAGAAACGAATATTATGAGTATAAAAAGATATTTGAGGACTTGAAAGCCCCGATAGTCTTTTTAGGGGAAGTCTTCACGGGATTGGGAGAAGGGCAATATTACATCTCCTTAGACGGTTATAGAAGACAGTTGATAGATAAACTTGGATTTGACCCCTTCCCTGGAACGTTGAATTTGAAGATCGATGAAGAGAGTATATTGAGGGTAAGAGAGTTGAATGAGATCGATGCCATAAGGATAGAGCCCTTCAAATCTGAAAAAAGAACGTTTGGCGGCGGGAAGTGCTATAAGATAAAGATAAACGGTACAGAGGGGGCAATAATCGTTCCGGATAGAACTCACTATTCAAAAGACCTGATGGAGATAGTCTCTCCAAAAAATTTGAGAAGAACATTGAACTTGAGAGACGGTGATATAGTGGAGGTAGTTTATGATAGACGATGGGGTAAGAGAACTTAAGGCAGGTAGAACAATCCTTCTCTTCGATTCAGAGGAGAGGGAGGGAGAAACAGATTTGGTCATTCCTGCCATCCTGACCACGCCGAAAGACGTAGCAAAGATGAGAAGAGATGGCGGGGGTCTGATCTGTGTTTCGATACATCCCGATGCTGCAAAGAAATTTGGTCTTCCCTATATAACCGATATTTTGGAATATGTCGGTGACAATGGCTCTTTTAAGTTGTTTAGCCTAACTGAGAGGAAAGGAGATCTAAAATACGACTCGAAATCTGCCTTCTCTCTCTGGGTAAATCATATAGATACGTTTACAGGAATAACTGATATAGATCGGTCTTTGACGATAAGAGAGATAGGAAAAGCGGTAAAACGGGTGATGAAAGGAGAAGAGATTGATTTTGGAGAGTATTTCAGGTGCCCCGGGCACGTCCCACTACTGAGGGCATCCGATAATTTGACTTATGATCGGAGGGGGCAGACTGAATTGTCTATTGTCATGGCAAAGATGGCTGGGATAAATCCGGCGATGGTCGTCTGTGAGATGCTGGATGAAAATAGTGGAAGAGCTCTCTCGAAAGAAGATGCAAAGAAGTATGCAAAGAAAGAAGGGATGGTCTTCGTGAAGGGGAAAGATGTAATCGATGCGTACGAAAAGTACGAAAATTTCGAGGGGAGATGATATGCGAAGGGACAAGCCTATGCCCAACCTTCATTTCAGATTGATGACTTTTTCTCTGGGATTTTGGGCCAGATTTTCAAATCCAAGAAAAATATTGGAGAGAAGTGGGATTAAAAAAGGCAAGACCATCTTAGATTATGGATGTGGGACTGGAATTTGGACCATCCCTATGGCTAAAATAGTTAGTGAAGAAGGGAAGGTATATGCCTTGGATATTCATCCTTTGGCCATAAAATCGGTTGAAAAAAAAGCAGGCAAAGAGAGATTAAGTAATATCGAAACGATTCTTTCGGGTAGAGATACGGGGCTAGAAGATGAAAGTATAGACACAGTCTGGCTGTACGATACTTTCCACATTATCAAAGCAAAGAGGGAAGTACTGCAAGAGCTAAATCGGATTTTAAAGCATAATGGATTTCTTCTTATGTACGATCCACACATGAAAGAGAATAAAATATTAGAGATTACTGCAGGTTTATTTTCATTGAGAGATAGAGGAAAGATACTCAATTTTAGGAAAGAGAGCGATGCCCCATAAATTCCAGAGGAGATGATTATGGCAAAGGCATGGAAATTTGGAGATGATATAGATACGGATGCGATCATTCCAGGGAGATATTTAGTATTGAACGAGCCAAAAGAACTCGCAGAACATCTCTTTGAGGGGGTAAGACCCGGATTTAGAGAGAAGGTTAAGAACGGCGACATCATCGTTGCGGGAGTGAACTTTGGGTGCGGCTCAAGCAGGGAGCATGCTCCTCTTGCAGTGAAGGGTGCCGGAATAAGTTGTGTTGTTGCAAAATCTTTTGCACGGATATTTTTTCGAAATGCGGTGAACTTGGGATTACCTCCTGTGGAATGTGAGCACGTGGACGAGATAGATGAGGGAGATCAGATAGAGGTGAAGATGAGTGACGGCGTATTGAGGGATATAACAAAAGATAGGGTTTATGCCATAAAGCCCATGCCACCATTTCTTCGAGAGATTATGAGAGAGGGGTTGGTGGAATATACGAAAAAGCGGATAAAAGATAGTGGAAGAAAGGTATGAGGTAAAAAATGATGCAGGATCTTGAGTATATCTTCAATCCTAGGTCGATAGCGGTGGTGGGGGCATCTAGAAACCCAGGGAAACAGGGCTATAGGTATGTTGAGATCTTGCGCGAATTTGGCTTTGGAGGAAAGATCTATCCTGTTAACCCCAAAGCAAGTGAAATATTAGGGCTAAAGTCCTACCCTAAAATAGGAGATATTCCAGGCTCGGTAGATTATGTCATTTCCACCATCCCGGCATCTGGACTTCCCAAACTTATTGAAGAATGTTCTACAAAGAGAGTTAAAGCGATTCAACTATACACCGGTAGATTAGCTGAGACGGGTGAAGAAGAGAGCATACGATTGGAGAAAGAGATCGCTCACGCCGCCCAAAAAAATAAAATTAGATTGATTGGTCCCAATTGTATGGGGATATACCATCCCAAAGAAGGCATCTCCTTCTCTGCTAATTTTCCCAAAGAGTGCGGCTTTGTTGCCTTCTTATCTCAAAGTGCGGGACATACCTTCGAGGTAGTTTATCGTGGGGGAGTTCGTGGTCTTCGCTTCAGTAAGGTTATCAGCTATGGGAATGCTTCCGACCTAAATGAGGTTGACTTTATACGCTATCTCGCCCATGATCCAGAGACAAAGATAATCTCTATCTATATCGAGGGGGTGAGGGATACAAAGCACTTTCCGCATGTGCTCAAAGAAGCCGCTCGGATGAAACCTACCGTCATTCTCAAGGGTGGGAGGACGGATGCCGGTTCAAGGGCGGTCTCCTCCCACACTGCCAGTCTTGCCGGAAGTGCGGCGATATGGGATGCACTCTGCAGACAGGCCGGTGTGATCCAAGCCGACACGGTGGAAGAGATGGTAGATATATTGGTAACCCTCTCATTTTTGTCTCCTCCCAATGGTAAAAGAGTGGGGGTTGTGGGAGCTGGAGGGGGTGGAAGTGTAAGCTTGGCAGATGAGTGTGAAAACAATGGTTTAACGGTTCCTCCTCTTCCATCTGATATTGTAGCTGAACTTAAAAGACTTTTTCCCCATGAAGGAAATCTAATAAAGAATCCCATAGACCTTTCCGTTACGGCAGAGGGTGCAGGCATAATGTTAGAGGCACTTCTTTATGCAATGGGATTGATCGCCAAGCACCCTGATTTTGACCTCTTGATCTGTGATACTGCCGTAGAGAGAGTGTTGGAGAGCATAGAGTGGCAGGGAATGTTTCAAGGGATAGTAGCCATGTTTATAAAGATTGGTAAGGAAAGTAAAAAGCCGATGGCCGTGGTGATGCGATCTGCCGATTCTCCCGAGGAATGGAGATGGAAATCGATCGTGGCGGAGCAGGAGAGATGCATTCAGGCGGGGTTTCCCATCTATCCTACTATTGCCCGTGCCGCTAAAGCTATCAGCGAAGTGGTTAAATATAACACTAATGCCACGAGACAATAGGAGGTAAAAATAATGCCAGATCTTGAGTACATATTCAATCCCAGGTCAATAGCGGTGGTTGGCGCCTCCGAAAGTCCCTTAAATTATTTTGGCATCCTCAATAGGTTAAAATTAGTGGAGGAATGTTAAAGTAAAGATAGTTTTATACAAATTAGGAAGAGTTGCATCTGTATAATGGAAACAAGATTTGTGAATAGGATATACTATTTTGAGGAAGTAGATTCAACGAATAACGTTGCTAGAAGATTGGCTGATAGAGGAATAGGCGAAAGAGTTGTCGTGATTGCCGATCATCAAACACATGGCCGAGGTAGGATTGGTAGAGATTGGTTCTCTCCGCATGGTGGAATATGGCTTTCAATAGTCTTGAAACCAAAGATCGCACCATCACATGCAACTATAATCGCATTACTGGCAGCATCGGTTCTTGCTAATACTATAAAAAAGAGGTGGCATGAGCTAAATGTGAAGACAAAATGGCCAAATGATATTTTGATAGACGGAAAAAAAGTTGCTGGAATATTGACGGAGATGGAGATCAAGGATAATATGGTAGACTATATCATTGTGGGCATGGGCATAAATGCAAACGTTGACATATCTATCTTCCCAGAGAATATAAGAAAGTTATCCACGTCGTTAAAGGAGGAGATTGGAAGAGAGATAAATAGGGTAAAATTTATTCAAGATTTATTTAGAGAATTTGATCGGCAATATAACATATTTATGAAATATGGTTCTTCTGTTATATTAGCAGAATGGAAAATTTTTTCTGAAACGATTGGAAGGCACGTGCAGATTGCAACAGATAAAAGATTAGTTAAGGGAGAAGCGATAGACATAGACGATTGTGGTGCCTTAATCTTAAAACTTGAAGACAACTCCTTTAAAAAGATAGTATCTGGAGAGTGCATTCATACATATCCGATGATTGGCTAGCGCATCATATCAACTAGGGATAAAATGAGAGTCCATATTTTAAACAATTTTAAACAAGCAAATGTATCACTTAAAAAAGCATCGTTACATAGTAACCACAT
>CABGHH010000037.1 GCA_902158745.1 Candidatus Methanolliviera sp. GoM_asphalt | reverse complement strand
GGTGAGGAAGCAAACGCCATAAAACTTTTTTTCTTTTATTTTTTTACACGAATCTTAATATCTATGAATGATCAATTTTACACTATGCAAACTGGAGAAAATTATTTTTATGGCGAAGAATATAAAAAAAGCAAAATCTATAAGACTTCGAGCACGTTGATCTTCTCTATTATATCAACCATCATCTTGATGGAACTTTCAATATTTTTCATAGATCCGGCATTTTCCTTCAACATAAGCATCATAATATTGGGATCTTTGATCGGACTTGGATCGATCAGATATTTTGTTCCTGCCATAGTAGGATTTAGGAAACTTAAAACGATAGAGGTCGATTACTTTCCACCTGTCACCGTGATCGTCTCCGCATACAACGAAGAAAAGGTTTTAGATAGGACGATTGCTTCTATGCTTGAGATCGATTATCCAAAGGAAAAATTGGAGTTTATATACGTCTTTGAAGAGGGGTGCACCGATGGAACCGAGTCGATCATACGCGAATTCGCAAAGAAGGATGAAAGATTCAAACCGATGAAATATCGAGGGGGCAAAGCGGCGTGTCTCAACTACGCGATAAAAAGATCGAGGGGGGATATCATCTGCATTCTCGACGCTGATCACTCCTTTGAGAGGGATGCGATCAAGCGAGCGGTAAGCAGAATGGAGCGAGATGAATTTTATTGCGTTAGGGGGAGAAGCAGAGTAATAAACAAGGGAGATTGTTTGATATCGAGACTATGCGGGATTGAAAGAGACATCACCGAGCGGTTGGGTATCTATGGAACGTATCTTATGGGTGGATTCTCATATTTTGGTGGAAGTCTGGGCTTCTTTAAAAGAGAAATCTTTCAAGAGGTCGGCTTTTTCAACGAAAATGTTCTTACCGAGGATATCGATATCTCGGCGAGAATTCAAGAGGCGGGATATGAAATCTGCGTCGATCCGTCGATAAATAGTTGGGAGGAAGCTCCATCGACGTTAATGGGGTGGTGGAAACAGCGGAAGAGGTGGTGCAGGGGATGGGTCCAATGTGCCGTCATGCATCTTCTCCCTATGGCGAGGAGCGAGATACCGTTGAGAAAGAGAATCGATGCGTCTTTAACGTGGGCTTACAATTTTGTCCCATTGCTCACCGTATTTTTCATTCCCATCTCCGTCATCGCCAAGATCTTGGGCATGCGTACGATTCTATCTTACACGATACTTGCTCCAGCTTTAGTATTGGTCCCCGCAATGGCGGTTATGGGAGTATTAATATCCGATAAAGTATCTGGAGAGCGATTTAGATCAGAGGATGTTTCGGGCATCTTCTTTATGCCACTTTATCTGATATTTTATGGTATCGTATCAGTTTCGGCGATCATCGATGAATTCGTCCTTAAGAAGCCGAGCATCTTCGTTCATACCGAAAAATCGGGTAATGTGAGATTATAATCTTCTCTATTTACAACATATATGTTTAACCGTGTTGGCGAGTTCTCTCATCTGTAACTTCTAAAGATACCAGTTCATCTTTTATCAAGAGAAGATCGAAAATATTTTTATAGGGAATCTTTTTAGAATAAAGAGAGGAAGAATAAATGGCTAATTTCAGTGAATTCGATAGGATCTTTCACCCAAGGGGCGTGGCAGTGGTTGGCGTCTCAAGCGATCCGACCAAATATGGCAATATGTTTTTTTCTGGGCTGATAGAAGCAGACTCTAACGTGTATCCTGTTAATTTAAAGGAGAAGGAGATATTAGGTAGAGAGGCATACCCAAGCATTAAAGACATACCGCACGATGTCGATTACGCCGTCATCTCCATACCCGCCTCCGGAGTACCAAAGGTCATCGAGGATTGTGGTAAGAAAGGAGTTAAGGCAGTTACCATATATACGGCCGAATATAGCGAGAGTGGTACAAAAGAAGGAATAAAAAGAGAGAAAGAACTCGTTGATGCGGCAAAAAAGGCAAATGTTAGGATCATAGGGCCAAATTGTATCGGGATATGTTGCCCAAGCGGAAGATTATCTTTCTTCCCCGGTACTCCGAAAGAAGAGGGCGATGTCGGATTCATCTGTCAGAGCGGGGGGCACGCGGAAGAATTCGCCTACGAGGCGGAGAGTTGGGGGATAACATTCAGCAAGATCATCAGCTACGGCAACGCGTGTGATGTAAATTGTGAAGAGCTATTGGCTTATCTGGCAGAAGATCCGGAGACGAAGATCATAGGCATCTATGTGGAAGGTGTGAAGGATGGGAGAAGGTTTATTGATACGTTGAAAGATGCTGCAAGTCAAAAACCCATCGTAGTATGGAAGGGAGGGATAACAAAGGGTGGTAGTAGGGCGGTTGCATCGCATACGGGATCGTTGGCAGGCAGTCCCGAGATATGGAGCGCTGTGATCAAACAATCTGGTGCAATCATGGTAAATGATCGCGATGAGTTTGCCGACACGCTCTCCGCGATTAGATATTTAAGCCGCCCGTCTGGGGAGAGGGTAGGTATCGTTGGAACGGGTGGTGGTGCGAGCGTCGCATCGACCGATCTCTGCGAGATGAACGGACTATCCGTTCCTCTATTGGAAGAAAAGACGATGGAAGAACTGGGTAAGATCGTTCCTCCACTAGGAACAAGCGTAAAGAATCCAGTTGATCTCTCTTACTTCTTGATGCAGAATTTTTCTCTCTTGGAAGAATGCACCGAGTTGGTGGCCGGCGATCCAAATGTGGATATACTGATCGTACATATAGGCCATCTCGGTAGGATGGTAAAATTTCGGCCATCTGACATAGAAATCATATTCGAGGCGCTGATTGACACGAAAGAGATGATGGCAGATAAATTCCCCAAAAAGCCGTTAGTAGTTATACTTCATCCGGCGGGAAGTATGAATGTGGAGATAGAGAAGGTAAAGCTTAAAAAAAGGCTCGTTGAAGAAGGTATCTGTGTCTATCCAAGCATCTCTCGCGCGGCAAGAGCTCTATCGAATTTAGCCTCGTTGGAGATTGAGGTTGAATAATTCACCTTCTCAACTTTCTCAATTTATCTGAGGAAAACGTATTCAAGACGCCTTCTTTCTCAAGCCAACCTCTCCTCGCCACGCCGACGCCCAAACTCATATACCGCATCATCCCCAAGCTATGTGCGTCCGTTCCAATGGAAAGCTTAATTCCTCCCTCTTTGGCTTTTCTACAATTGACATCGTTTAAATCCAGTCTGTCGGGGTACGCATTTATCTCGAGAGCAGTCTTCGTCTCTTTTGCTCTCTTAATAATCTTATCGAGATCGACCTCATAGCCCTCTCGACTGGAGATGAGCCTGCCAGTCGGATGGGCAATAACGTCCACATTTGGATTATCCATCGCTGATAGCATCCTCTCCGTGACGTTCTTCTCAAATCCCTGATGAATCGCCGCGACGACCAGATCCAACTCTTTCAAGAGATCATCGGGGTAATCTAAGGATCCATCTGGTAAAATATCTACCTCCGATCCTTTCAATAGCGTTATCTCTTCCAATTCGCCATTTAATCGATCAATTTCTTTATTTCTTTCTATAAGATCATCTATACTCAAGCCTCTGGCATATTTGGCGGATCTTGAGTGATCACATACTGCGACATAATCGTATCCAAATTTCTTTGATTTGAGAGCGATCTCTTTCAAACTTGCGGTCCCATCGGAATATTTAGAATGGACATGTAGATCTCCCTTAATATCTTCCGTCTCGACCAGTTTTGGCAATTTTCCTGATATCGCCGCCGCTATCTCATCCCTGTCTTCTCTCAATTCTGGTGGTATATAAGGCAGATCTATTGTGGCGTAGACCGATTCCTCCGTCCTGCCCGCAATTTTCTCGTCTCCCCGAAAAACGCCGTATTCGTTGAGTTTTAACCCCTTCTTCATTGCTATCTTCCTCAGCTTTATATTATGAGATTTCGATCCTGTAAAATATTGCAGAGCCGAGCCATAAGAGGATTCCTCTACGACCCTCAGATCTATCTGCATTCCTCCTTTGATAAGAACAGATCCTTTCGTTTTGCCGGCAGCAAGCACCCTCTCGACGATGGGCAATTCGGTAAAAATTTTTATCACCTTACCGCCATCTTCACCTGCGGCGAGGATGTCAAGGTCTCCGACGGTCTCCCTCATCCTTCTGAACGAACCAGCCGGAGAGACCTTTTTTACGCCTGCCTTCTTCAATTCATTAATAATTTCATCTATCAGGGGCAACGCTGTCCCCAAGAGGATTCTCCCCTCACTCTTTTTGAAATATTCTATGCTCTTTTGGATATTAGAGACACGTTTTTCACCCATACCCGGCAGTCTGGCCAGGCTACCGTCTCTGATCACGTTCTCTAATTCTTCCATAGATTCAACGTTCAACCGACTATAGATCAAGCCGAGCGTCTTTGGCCCAATTCCTTGAATTTCGATCAGATCCAATAATCCGTTTGGAATGCTAGAGAGAGTATCCTTGTAGCTCTTCATCTCACCTGTTTTGAGGTACTCCTCGATCTTCTTCGAGATGGCTTTACCTATGCCGGGAACCTCACACAATCTCCCTTCTTTTGCTATTATCTCGATATCTTCCGATAAATCGCTCAATCTTCTGGCAACCTTCCTATATGCACCAACTTTAAAGGGATTTTCTCCCCTAAACTCGAGGGCATCCGCCATTCGGTTGAATATCTGTGCCAGCTCTTTATTCTTCACTGGTAAAAATTTATGACTTTATCTAATAAAGCTTTTACGTGGGCAGACTATTGGTATCTATATTTTCAAATTAAGCTTTACTTTACACGATAGAAAGTTTTTTATAGGACTAAAAATAACCACTAATCACCTAAATTAAAGGAAGGGTAAAAAGATGAGAAAGACAGGAACAGTGAAATGGTTTAGCGCGAGTAAGGGCTATGGTTTTATTGAGCTCGAGGATGGAACTGGGGATATATTTGTACATTACTCTGCCATAGCAGGGGATGGATTTAAAACCCTAGAAGATGGAGAAGCAGTAAGTTTCGAAGTTGTGGAAGGTGACAAAGGACTTCAAGCGGATAAAGTGGAGAAGATATAAAACAACTTTTTGGAAGCATCTTTGAGGTTGAGATAGGTTATAGTATAGTTTCATAGGGGTTATTTTGTCGTTTTTGGCATTTAGGTGTAAAATTTGGGTTGATGCGGCAAAACTTTTGTTCTCATGGGACTATATTATCAATTTTTTATTTCTTATTTATTCGGTCAAGGATCTATCCTTTACTATCCTATTCATCGTAAAATTCAGTGCTCTTTTTTGGGTGGACGCTCCAAAGTATCCTTTAGCATTATAATTCCATCTATGTTTAGACTATCACATTTATCCGTGCGGTTCTTGCATAGATTTAGTAATATTGGTCTGAAGTAGTCGGATCTGCTTATTTAGAAAGAGAGAGCGCATATAGATGAAAAAAGTGTACAGGTTGCTTTAATTGTGCCGGCAACTGCCCAGAAGGCGCTATAGAATTCCCACTCGACGGAAGGAGAGACGAATTTCAAGTGAGGTTGACAGATGCCACCAAAGCTGTTGTATTCCTCTTCAACAAGTCAGGGGAAAACATCTTTTATAAGTACCATGAGACGAGCGGAGAGAAACAACTCGAGACAGCTGAACATTTAAAAATGGGATCGAAAAAAATATAAATTGGTAGAGACATAAGAGAAGAGAAAATATAGGAGGAAAGATGAAACTATCAGATTATGCCATAACACTACAATCCTGTATTGAATGCGGTGCATGCGACGATGTATGTCCTGTAACGGAGATTACGGATAAATATTCTCCGAGCAATAAGATAAGAGATGCACAGGACATATTGGACGGAAGAGAACTTAGAGAAGAGCAGATAGATAACATATATGCATGTATGCGGTGCAGAGCATGTGAAGATGTATGCTCAGAATATATTCAAATATCTGAGATCGTCCGTTTAGCAAGGAAGGAGATTGTAAAATTGGGAAGAGAACCCGAATCGCACCGGAAGATCTCCGAAAATGTCCTAAATCTTGGGGCTTCAATCCATAAAGAGCCTTCTGAAAGGCTTAAATGGACAGAGAAATCATTTTTTAAGCCGAGCGCGGAATATGTCTATATGACCGGATGTTTTGCGTCGATGATCAACACCAACATAGCCAGATCGACCGTAAAGATATTGAGAGAGGCAGGAGTAGATTTTACAATACTCGGCGATAGAGAGGTCTGTTGTGGCTCTTTTGCGTGGGATAACGGCAAGGATGAGATCGTCTCAGAAAATGCAAAGAAGAATAAGAGGGCAATCGAATCGGTCGGTTCAAAGAAGATCGTCGCTGCCTGTGCGACATGTCATAGAATCTATTCACACGTATATCCATCTATCATCGACTGGGACATTCAGGAGATGAACATCATCGAATTTATATATAATTTGATAAAGGAAGATAAGATAAAATTCAAAGACGATAAAAACGAGACGGAGAAGACGGTTGTGATACATAAGGCGTGCAACATCGAAGAAGATATATTCAAGATGGCGAGCGAGATAATTCGAGAGATACCAGGCATAAGACTTGTCGAATTGGAGAAAAATAGATGCTGTGGTGCCCCGGCAGGCGTGAAGCCAAAGTTTCCTGAGGTATCGATAGAGATCGGTTCTAAAACACTAAAAGATGCAGAGAAAGAGGCAGATCTCTTAGTAACCACATGTCCCTTCTGTAATTTCCAGTTTTCGGATGTGAAGCGAAGGAAAGGATACGATATTGAGATACTGGATCTGCCAGAACTGGTGGCAAACGCGATGGAATGAGTTAAATGAGGGAAATCCATCCATCAATAGAGAAATCTTTTTAGATGATCTTTGATATAAAGATAAATATAATTTGTGCATAAATAGTTTTTAGCATGATGCAGTAGCAAATATTAAGACTATTTTTAGCATGATGGAAGTCAATAAAGGAGAAAAACGTGACGGATAGGGATTCTAATTATGGAAGTTTCTATACGCTTACAACAATAAATGCTGAGTCCAGACTCTTTATCAGTCATCATGAAAGTGGTAGATCTATAGATGATGCTACAAAATCTTTGAGGATAGAAGAGAATGATGGAAGACGTAAATGGAGACAGAGAACACCTGAAAATGGCAGAGGGACTTACCGATCATATGTGATCGCTAGAAGAGTTGTTTACATTTAGGGTACCTGTTCAATGACATATAGATCGAATTTTGAGTGGTTTTATTCGAGAATTCAACAGAGCGCACAGAAGATAACATTACTGAAGAGGAAAAATAAAAAGCAAAAATGTAGTAGAAACTACCTTATTGCCTCTTCTGCAACATCGATTATCACATCTCTGTGCAGTGAGACACAGGGATCGAAACTCTTTTCCATTTTGCTTAATTCCTTTGCAGTCATTCCTTTTTTTATGGCAATACCAAGTCCATCTATTCTATCTGCAACCATATCTTCTGAAATTATCTGAGCACCTATTAATTTCTTAGAATAGGCATCAAAGAGCAATTTCACCACCATAGATTTCCTACCGTGATAGAATCGTGGCTTTGTAGGCTTCTCTTTCTTTTCACTAATAATTTTTATACAATATCTCTCTGCAATATCAGATGTGAGACCTATCGATCCAACTTGAAAATTTGAGATTGTGGCTACAGTTGGGCTCAAACAAGGTTCAAAAGAAGAATTAATACCCACCAAATTATCTGCAATAACTTTAGCCTGAACTAGAGCAGTAGAAGCAAGTTGGCTTAACCTTGGACGAAGTGTTATGCCATCTATAACTTCTGAACAGTCCCCAAGGGCATATACATCTTTTATATATTTTCTATTCTTTTTTACGTGCATATACTGATCTGTGGCTATTCCTCCAGTCTCTCCAATTTCAATGCCTGCTTTTTTTGCCAAATCAGAATTTGGAAGCATTCCTCTTGAGATCACGACTATATCAGCTGGGATTTTATCTTCCCCTGCTATAACAGATTTAACTCTTCTGTCTCCATTTATACTAAAATCTTTTCCAAAAATGAATTCTAATCCCTCTTTCTCAAGGCTTTCACGGACTATCGATCCCATATCAGGATCTAGCATACTAGATAAAGGTGCAGAATGTCCTACTACTACTTTTGTCTTCAATTCCTTTTTTAAGAAAGCAATAGCCGTTTGAATTCCAATTGAACCTCCCCCGATAACAACAGCGTTCTTTGCTTCCGAATCTTTCATAGCGGCCTCTATCCTCTCTCCATCTTCTATTGTGCTAAAAGTGTAGACACCCTCAAGATCCTTTCCTTCTATTTTAGGGATACGAGGTTCCCTTCCAGTTCCGATCACTAAATAATCGTACTTTATCTTCTCTCCCGTGCTAAGATTTACACTTTTACCTTCCAAATCAATCTTGGTAGCTTCAGTCTCTGTTCTGTAATCAATTCCATGATCAATAAAATACTTTGGATTCTCTAACTCCACAACTTCATCCATCCTAAAAATACCTTGCAAAGCAGGAGGAACAGCACAGATGGATGCTGAACCCCTCTTTTCCCTTTTCAAAAGGGTTATATCGAATTGTTTAAAAATCTCTGGCCCTTTTTTAATTAATGCTTCGAGCGTGTAAGTCCCAGCCTCACCACCACCAATTATCACGAGTGATTTTTTCATTTCTTCTCCCTCATCTAAATTTCAAAAACTCTTTTATCTTCTATAAATATTTTTGTTTTGCAAAATGACATAGATTTAAATACAAATAATAAATCCAATGGTTTTGAAGAGTGTGATGAAGTTAGATTAAAAAGACGATCATAATATAGAGGTATCAGGATGAATAAGATAATAATAATCGGCGGAGGCGTAGCCGGAATAAATTTACTTGAGTTTTTACATAAGAGGGATCCTAAAGCGGATATAACCTTGATAAAGAGGGAAGATGCCGCCTCCTTTTCGACGTGTGGTCTGCCATATTTTTTAGAAGGGACACTCAAATATGATGATATCGTTCTTCACGATGAAGAATTCTATAAGAAGAAGGGGATCGATTTCAGGGTAAAGACCGATGTTAAAGAGATAAATTTGGACGATAGAACGGTGATGACAAAAGACGAGTCTTTGACTTATGATGATCTCGTCATAGCCACAGGGAGAAAGCCATACGTTCCAAAGATAGAGGGAATCGATCTTAAGGGTGTATATACATTCAACGACGAGATAGATGGATTGAAGATAAAAGAATCGATGAAAGAGGCAAAAGATGGGGTGGTGATCGGGGGTGGAAGCATCGGCCTCTCCGCCGCGGTCGCCTTGGCGAAGAATGGGCTAAATACAAAGGTTCTCGTCGGGCATGATCACGTTTTATCATCGATCCTCGATCCAGATATGGCAAAGATCGTGGAAGACCGATTGAACGAGATAGGAATCGAGATGATAACACATTCAAAGATAGATTCGATGGAGGGGGATGGAAGAGTCAGATCGATATCCGTTAATAATATGGATATTCCGGCAGAGATCGTCGTCGTATCAAGGGGGACAAGACCGAACGTGGATCTGGCGAGGGACGCGAGGATAGAGACCGGAGAAAACGGAGGAATAATAACGGATTTTAAGATGCACGTTAAGAGAGGAGATTATCTCAAGAATGTGTATGCGTTTGGAGACTGTGTTGAGGTCATCGATCACGTCACTGGTCGCCCGAGATTGAGCCAACTCGGATCCACCGCGGTGATACAGGCGAAGGTGATCGCAGATAATATATTAGGTGGTGCTTTAACGTATGAACCCTGCGTAAGTCCAAACGCGACGAAGATAGCAGATATTCAGGTTGGATCCGTAGGTATAACTTCAAGAACTGCAAAAAAATTCGGAATAAATCTTGTGACAGGAAAGAGCAAGAAACTTACGAGAGCGAGATATTATCCGGGAAGACTCCCGGTCACGGTCAAACTGCTCTTTGATGAAGGTGAGAAGCTCGTGGGTGCCCAGGTGGTCTCAGGAGAATGTGCCGCAGAGAGGATCAATTCCTTAACGATTGCGATAAAGAGAGGAATGAGCGCGAGAGAGATCTTGAAGATGGAACGGGTCTTTGAGCCAGCTCTCTCTCTGTTGGTCGATGCGACGGTCGATGCGGCAGAGGACGCGATGAATAAGATGTGAAAGTTTTAATGGATATAGAAGAGATAAAAAGAGAGGTTAAAGATAGGGAGAAAGAGCTTATAGACCTCACAAGAGATTTGATCAGATTTAAAAGCGTCAGCGGAGAAGAGGGAGAAATCTCAGCTTATATAAAAGATTTTTTTGAAGATATCGGTTTTTCGGTCGAGATGATCGGGAAAAACGTCTTGGCAAGCGAAAAAAAGATGAAAAAAGATCCCGTTTTGATATTGAATGGTCATATAGATGTCGTTCCCGCCGAAGAATCCGGATGGAAACATCCGCCGTTTGAACCGTTCTTATCTAACGGAAGGATATACGGCAGGGGTTCGTGCGATATGAAAGGGGGACTTGCATCGATGATCTTTGCCCTGAAGATACTTCATGAAGAGGGCGTCGAGATCGGGGACGATATCTTATTTACAGCGACGGTCGAGGAGGAGACGGGTGGCATAAACGGGGCAGGTTCGATAGTCGAGGGGCTCAATGGAAAGATGTGCGTAATCGCCGAGCCAACGGATCTGAAGATCTGTATAGGTCACAAAGGTTCCGCGATATACAGGGTAACGGTCGAGGGGAGATCCGCCCACGGGAGCATGCCACACCTTGGAAAGAACGCCATATATTATGCTTCAAAGATGATTATTGCTCTTGAAGAGTCAAAATTTGATAAAGAGGATAAATTCCTCGGTAAACCCACGATAAACGTCGGGAAGATAGAAGGCGGCGAGAGGGTAAATGTCGTGCCCGATAGATGTGTATTCGAGATTGATAGGAGGATAATTCCAGGAGAAGATAGAGAAGAAGTTTTCAAGGAAATCTTGGAGATTGTAAAGCAGGAGAACGAAGAAGTGAACGTTGAGGAGGTAATTTCGATGTTGCCGATGAAGATATCCGAGGATGAAGAGGTCGTTTCGATCTTAAAAAAAGTTACGAAAGAGGTTTTTGGAGAAGCAAAAGATGTAATAGGCATGGACGGATGCAGCGACGCAAGATTCTTCGCCGAGAAATATATACCGACCGTTCTATTTGGGCCTGGTAAAGACGGTATTGCACACACGAGAGATGAGTTCGTGGATGTGAAAGATCTTTTATTGGCATCTGTATGCTTTGTGGATCTGATAGTGAGCGTTATTTAAAATTCAGAAAGTGCTGTGTTGAATAAACCGTAGGTTTTTTATACATACTAACATTTAGCCAATGGGGGATGGGAGAAATGGCAAAAAGAAAGAGTAAAGAGAAGAGAAATTGGAGTGAGTATAACGAAGAGCTTGTTGTAAAGGGAGAATTCTATCTTGATCTTGGATTTGTAAACAATTGGAATAATGAACTTTTTGAGATGAACAGGAGTAAGAAAGGAGGGAGGGCAATACAGATTTCCAGATTCGTTCATAAGCTTAAGAAGCTGTTT
>CABGHH010000036.1 GCA_902158745.1 Candidatus Methanolliviera sp. GoM_asphalt | reverse complement strand
TGGCTTTACTTAACTTTCTTTGTTTTCTCGAGAGTTTTCTCTCTGATTTAACCAAACATCTTGGATTATCCTCCATGTCTCCGTTTGAAAGTGTTATTAGATGGCTTATTCCCAAATCTATACCTATTGGATTTGCTATCTCTTCGTTGTAATTTGGCTCTTCTATCTCAATCTCAACCGTAAAACAAGCATACCAACGATCTAAATCCCTTTCAATTGTGCATGTCTTAATATTTGCGTCTTCTGGCATATCTCTATGCTTTTTGATATTGATAGACCCAATCTTCTTCGGAGAAAGAATTAATTTTTTACCGTCTTCACTAAACTCGAACCCACTTTGAGGATATGTAAAGGACTTATATCTCGATCTCGGCTTGTGTCTCGGATAACCCGCCTTTTCCTTTCTTTTAACTCTTCCAAAGAAGTTTTTGAATGCCTTGTCTATTCTTTTCAAAACATCCTGGATAACTTGAGAATGAACTTCTTTTAGATCGTCATCAAAAGTCTTTATCTCTGGCAATTGATTCTGTTGATCATAATAATTGATGGATTTTCTGCAAGAGTCCCAGGCGTCTCTTCTTTCAGTTAGACAATCATTATAGAGAACCCTACAGATCTCTAACCACTCTTCTAAACGAGCTTTTTGTTCTCGGTTTGGATATATTCTATATTTGTATGTTCTTTTAATTTTGGTTTTCATTCTTTCCTTGACTCTCAACGTATTGTTTTAGAATGTCCAATGTTACTTCTCCTGTCGTAGCTAAGAAATATGATGGAGACCAGAACGTTTTTTTCCATAATTTCTTCTCAACTTGAGGGAAGTTTCTTCTTATCTCTCTTGAGGTATTGGTCTTCAGAGCGTTTACGTATCGTGGAATATCCAGCACCGGTTTGGATCTAAAGAGAATATGAATATGATCTCTATCACATTCTTGATTGATCACATTCACTCCAAATGTTTCGCTAATCTCTCTTACTCTTTGTTTTAGATAATCTACTATCACTGGATCATCAAAAATCTCTCTCCTATATTTCACCACTTGAATAAGATGGTATTGAAGGCTATAAACTGAATGTGATCCGTGATCAAGTTTATATCTCACAGTTATACTATTATTCATATAACTATATAAGTGTTTCTATCTTTCTCCACTCTCTAATTCATCCCCTCCCTCACGGAAGGGGACTTCTTAGAGGAAAGGTTAAATGAACGTAAGATATTAGTGGAAATAGTCCAATGAATGTTTGAGAATCAGATGGGTAAAATTGATAAAAAGAATCAGATGGATAAACTAGACAAAAAAATATTGAGGGTTCTTCAAGAGGATGCGAGGCTCTCATATACGAAGATCGCGAAGCATGTTGGAAGTAGCACGGCGACGGTGAGTGATAGAGTGAGAAAATTGCAAGAATACGGCATCATAAAAGGATATAGTGTGGTTCTTAATGCCTCTAAAATAGGTGTAACAACACTTATTGCGATTATTTGCGTGAAACCATCGTTTAGCGTGGCAGAGATAGGCGAAACGATCGCAGGGTTGAAAGAAACGTGCTGTGTGCATAATATAACCGGAGATTTCGACCTTATCGTCAGCTTTAAATGTTTTTCCTCCACTGAACGTGAAGAATGCGTCTCGATCATCGATAGGATAAATAGAATCGATGGCATCGAAAGGGTGAACACTTATATGGTCCTGAACACAATAAAAGAGGAGTCACAGATCGGGTTGTGAGGAATAAATCTTGTATAAGAGATCAAAGTACCGAGGATTTTCAGAAGCACTGTCCAGATCGGACGCGCTAAAAATTATAAGAAGAATCGCAGACTTTCAATTTTCCGATGGTGCAGGGGAGATACTCTTCCCAAATGAGGTAAAGATCGTATTTTCCACGACAGGGAAACCGAGACAGATGCTCTTAAATGACAGAAGAGTGGCAACGCTTCGACCGAAGGATGGATTTTTAACGCTTGGCATATTAGGGGCGGAATCATTGAGGAGAAATTTTTCTTATCCGAGATTCAGGGTGTGCATGATGAACGATGTCTCGGAATTCATCGCGGAAGGTAGAAATCTCTTTGCCAAACACGTCGTAGAAGTGGATGAGAGGATACGGGCGGGAGACGAGGTGATCGTGGTTAATAAGGAAGATGAGATCTTGGGGACCGGGAAAGCCATATTGAGTGGAAATGAGATGCTCTTATTTGAGAGAGGCATAGCAGTTAAGATCAGGCATGGAAACGAAGCTTCAGAGGATTGATTTTACGTTTACATATCCCATTGGATCAAAACAAAAAGAGAAAAAGATTAGGCGGGAACTACATACGTATCCGCTATCTTATCGTGCCATCCCTGATTGTCCTTATCGATCACGATCCAAAGGTAGCCTATACCTATCACCAAAGCCGAAATTATCGTTCCCACATATCTTAAAAGTCCTCGTGTATATCCTATTGGATAGGTGCCGTCCGTTCTTGTGAGTTTTATCTTCATCGCCATCATGCCCAACGTCTGTCCCCTGCCAAATAGATATGTAAAATATGCTACGGATATTGCGGTGCTCATAACACTGCCAACGATCTCACCGGTCAGACCTAAGACGGCTCCGACTATTACCAATATTATCGCGTCTATCAGGTATGATACAAATCTCCTGCCAACCCCTGCCTTCTCAATGATCCCTTCCTCAATTACATCGGCCATATTTTAACCTCTTTCATAGAAAATCGTTTTAAATGATATATAAAAGTTTTGATGGTCTTTCCAACCTAAACAACTCATTAAATTTTCAGAATTTGAAAAGATAAACGTGGGAGTGAATCACAGAGAATTCTCAAATTCGATCAATCCAATCTATAGAGGCATAGCGCTTGGCTTTTTCCTCTGCCAGTAATCTTTCATCGTTCTTAACTTCGCTCTCGACCAGATCTGCATCAAAAACCTCACTGAAGCCGTTTTTCAATGCCTGGCGTACCTCATCGGACGTCAGATCTAACCCAGTTACCCTCTCTTTAAAATCAGAGATCATCTTATCCCGCATCTTTCACCCCTCCAGAAAATCTGACATCCTCTTCAACGCCCTCAACTTCTCTTTTCTTTCTATCTTTGCGTCTTTAACTGCATTTTTTAAAACTTCTATCGATTCATCGTATTCTCTCCTTTGGACCGGAAAGGGATGGCCGTCTTTTCCGCCGTGGGCGTAGCTGTACGTAACGGGATCCTTCCACGAGAGTTTGGAGCCGTATATGACGTTGGAGACTAAAGCTAAAGATCTTATCGTCTTCTTGCCGACTCCTCTTATCGAGACGAGCTCCTCGTAATTCTTTGGCTGTATCTCGTATATCTTCTTAAGCGTCTGAATCCCTCTTTTTCCTAAATCTATCCGCAATATCTCGTGCCGTTTAGGCATTTTGAGATCTTCTGGGAAACCCGATTCCGAGAAATCTGAGAGTGTGGTATTCCCCGTTAGATAGCGCTCTATATGCTGAGGATTATCTCTAATAATATCCACGCTAATCTTCCTCGTCTCTTCGCTCTTCATAGATGTCATATCAAGGACGTAATTTTTCTCACGTTCACCACATATCGCACTGTGCGGCTCGACAACGATACTCTCTATATTGGAGGAGAGCCAATGGTATCTCCTCGCGTGCGTATCAGACATTCCCTGCTGAACGACCACCCAATTTCCGTGCTCATCCAAGAATAAGCAGTGGTGATAAAGATCAAATCCGTCTTGCAGGCAGGAATTATCTATCTTTGCAGACATTCTGCTCTTGTAGATTAGATCTTTCACCTTCTCATCAGATAGAGAGAAAATTTCCGAAGCTTTTCTGATCTCCTCCGGAGTTTTCTTAGACGCCTTTCCCTTTCCCCCGGCCACTGCTATTCCGTCTTTCTCCGGGTTCAATGCGACTTTCAGCGCCCCACACGTCGTAGTTGTAGTTCCAGAAGAGTGCCAATCGAATCCAATGACGCAAGAGAGAGATTGAAACCAGAAAGGATCTGAAATTCGCTTAAGAAACTCACCCTCCCCATATTCCAAGATTATTATCTCAGAGATACCGCCCGCGAGTTTGACCATCCGATCAAAAAGCCATCTCGGTGCTCTGCCTCCGTGCAGGGGAAGATCTGCGGTCCCAGATTTTTTCATCTTGATAGGGGATATTGGGATAAGAACGGCCGCGTTTTAATCGGAAATTAACCGGAGAGGATTTCCTCCAGCTTCTGAAGGGCCGTTTTTATCTCCACATGACCTCTGAGTTCATCCAGTCTTCTCCTCCATAAGATCTCATTGTAACACTCAGACGATACCTTTGGATTATCCACCACATATTCCCTCACCATCTCCATCAGCTTCTTATAAGATAAATTAATTATATGCCTTCTAAATTTATTCTTCTCTCCTTCTCGCCTTTTAGACAATTCTCGATAGCAGGTCTCTATTATCTCGTCGTAATCTTCTTCTGTTGATCTGTGCCGTTTTCTTGTTGATTCTTTTTTCAACATCTCTGTCGCAGATAGCCCAATCTTCAATAAGGTGAGATTATCCAACTTCTTGATATCATCGATATTCATTCTATCCCTTTAAAATTCTGGCAATCTATCGAGTAAGCGTCTCGGTATATCGAACCCCCAATAGATGATGATCGCGGAGAGAGCGATCACCAGATACCACAGCCAGGCGAATCCTGGCAGTAATCCGGTCGCTTCTATAACGCCGGTGAATAAAGTGAATAAACTTACGCCGATGATGAGAAGCAACAATGATAGTCTAACCTTTCTGTAGCTCGCAGGTGACTTTGCCAGATGATAGGCAAAGATTCCTATCACACATAGAAGGAGTGGCAATCGGGTAAGTAGCGTTACTGTAACCATCGGTTCGGAGACTGCCTTAACCAACGTGCCCTCGATTGGCACGGGATTCCAAGGGAGATAACATATCGCAAAGATGTACGCCACGATCACCGCGGTGGGTGCAACCGTTATCAGCGGGTTTTTCATGCGGTCGGTTGATATCGATAGTGAGAATAGGAAGAGGAAGAGCGTTGATATTCCGCCGAGAAGATTTGATACCTGCTGAAAGGATACCATGGCATTTATACTTCCAAAGCCCAGGTAATTGGCTGTGACTCCACCAGTAATCATCAGATATGCCATCCCCTCAAATAAGGCAAAGAGTGATATGAGAAGTGCGTCTATGTTCTCTTTTTTACGAATTAGACGGGCAAATATCAGTAAAAAAACGATGCCAGCAACGAGCGAGCCTGCAAAGAATGATAGAGTCTGAAACATTTTTATCCTCGTGTATTATATACCAGAATGTTTACTACTTTTATAATATTTTAAACTATCGAAAATCTGAAGATTAATCAATCCTTTCTTGAGAATAAGAGGGGAAATATTATATCGCTCCCACAGCAAGGAATCCAGACCGCAAGGAATAAAAACAGAAAGATTGGGAGAAATAAAATCCAGTCGATCGTTGCACCCAATGCCATTGTTATATGGAATAGAGATGCATATGTACTTATCAAGACGTGCCCTGCGTGTGGAAACTTGGTGGTGGGTCTCAGATAACCGATCGCGATACCAAGAAATGCCAACGGGTTTACAAGCCACCATTTTTCAATGAAACCTATATGGATCCCTGGATTGGGCAGACAAAGTAAGGTTTCCCCTATATATGGGATTATGGAATCGCTCAGTGTGGCTATGCCGACCGATCCGATATAACCGATCAGGATTATCTTCAAAATACTACTCTTTGCCAAATTGTGTTCCTTATACATGGACGTGGTTACTATTGCACTCAATACCACGTGGATCGGATGTAAGGTGTAAAAGGCTTTGTACGAGATCTCAGAGGGAACTTCAGCGAATATGATCATTGCCATAACAAGGATTCCCGTGAATGCTCCAAAAGTGGTAAAGGGAAGGTGTTCCTTAAGTTCCTTTGCTATCTCGATCAGTTTTTCCTTTCCCTCTTTGCTCATATCATCTTTTCCCCTCATCCACTAATCTAAAGCAATACCTTCATCAAATCTCTGTCATGGAGCATTCCTATAAGCTCATCTTTTGCCGAGACAACAGGGAGCTGGTCTATCCTGTTTCTTACCATCCTAAGCGCGCATCCGCTCGCCTTTGAAGTGTTGCTGACTTTTACAACGTCTCTTGCCATGATATTCTTGACCGGTATCATCGGTTGTTCAATCTTGGATACGCCGTAATAGTGACTTTCAACGTTTCTAACACATTCCCACGTCCATTCGTCGTTGTCATATCCCGGAGAATCGGCAAAAACTTCAATATAATCTTCTATTTTGCTAACCCTTATTATATCCTCGTCGGTGATGATGCCTGTAAGTTGGCCTGCGTCATCAAGAACGGGAAGCGCCTTCCTCTTCGCGAGATCCATTATCCGGGTGACGACGGGCAGAGGGGTATTTTCCCACACGGGAGTGATCTCCTCGTTGACATAATCTCTGATCTCCTCCTCTATCCCAAGGTTTGCGATGCACCTTATTATGTCCGAAACGGTCACTATGCCTATCAAGACGGTATCCAGGACCACCGGCAATCTTCTTACCTTCTTCTCCAATAAGACCTTAGCTGCTTCTATCACACTTGAATGGGGAGATATGGTGATTGGATTTCTCGTCATGAGCATAGCCACCTGGTCTTCCTCTAAATTCTTTAAAATATCCGTTCTCGTAGCTATCCCCACGAGGTGTCCATCTCTGATTACCGGAACCCCCGATATCTTGTTTTCTTTGAGTGTCTTCAGCAGATCATCCCTTGTCCCTGGCACATCCACGCTGATGACGTTTTTCACGACGATATCCCAGATCCTCACATCTTCTGGCAGTATCGTCCCTCTCTCAACCTCGACTGGAATTTCGGAATTGTTTATGATCTCGGTAAAATCTATTTTATTAAATTTATCAACTTGGTTTGTTATAAATAATCTTATTTTATTGACGTTTTTTCTCTTCACGTAGCTCAATACGTCTTCTGCCGTGCCATAAAAGACGAACAGATTCTTACGATCTATCTCGCTCGATATTTCTCCCTTTATATATTCCATCTCTTCCCTTAAGATATCGTCCATCTTCTCTACGTCGTCGAATAGCTCCACCGAAAAAAATTCCGGATTTACTGGATATAAAATCCTCAGATCTCTATTCTTTTTGAATTCCTCTCTCGCCTTCTCTATGGAATATCTTGACCCATCAACTATTATAACATCGTCCATATCATCCCTCCTTTCTCTGTTGGCGTTTTATCCTCTCGCTAAGGACACATTTTTTTCCCCTCACTCCCCCTATCGGGTTTTTTGGGTTCCCCAAGGAGTTCATACATCTTGCCATCGCGGCTGCTCCCCTCGCCAGACCATCATCTACAAAAACCACGTTTTCTTCAGGGCTACTATATAAATTTAGCCCTTCAATTAGCTCTAATGTCAACGAAGGTTTATTTCCCGTTATTGCGGCCCTTCCGGTAAGTCCTATCGCTGTTTTATCGCTTATCAAACCCTCTTTAAGTGCTACCTTAAGTAGTCTCTCCACCATCACCGCACAGACCACGTCTATCGTAGAAGAGAGCATCTCAAGACCATCCTTCTCCATTATCTCTCTGCCTATCTCTCTCAACTCGTTTAGTCTATCTCCGTTCTCTCCCACGTCGCATCCTATCAACGTGACACCGATATCTTCAGCCACTTTGGGATTAACCGGTATATAACCATACTTCTTTCTGTCGAGAGGGACTTTTTCTATCCTTATCATATCGTGAATCTTCTCCGTATAGTTTTCTATACTTGCCTCTCTTCTCGTGCGACCACTAAAAAATCCTTTGGATTTTTTCCGTTTAGAAAATCCTTGATTCTTCTCTTTGAAGAGATCCAGTGCGGTAATATTATCTTCCTCAAGAGCCCCTTTAACGATGTTATCTGGTATAGCGCCTGCAAGTCCACAAAAATTTCCGATGGTCTTTGCATATGGAATACCATCATCTGTTATCCTGCCGTCGAGCGTCGTCCCAAAATCCATAGAAAGGCAAGGATTTCTAAAGTCTACGCCTGCCCATTTAGCCCCTTCCTTGATTCCAACCGTTGCCAACTCTCCTTCCATCTCATTTGCGACGATCTCAACACCTGTGGAACCAAAAGGCGGAGTAACCCCACCGACGCCGCCATCGAAATATACCTTCTCAAGAAGGCTAAATTTTCTAATATTCTTTGGCAACCCATCTATACTAATAGCAGGCGTCATATTTCTCGTTGGGACACCAGCAGACAGACAACCATCTGCCAAAGCTAAAACAAAAGTTCCAACATCATCGGGGGAGTCAAATCCGGCAACTACGCCCGTTGATCTAACAGCAAAGTTTAAATCTCTCTTTATGTTTAGATCAGATTCTTTATGTGCCTCAAGGAGTGTGTTTCTCACCAACTCCGAGACGGATTCTCTCGTGAGGGGGACTCCATCCAACGTTCTTCCAAAGACCTCTTCTCCATGCTTAGGGGGTCTGACGTCCCTCGTCATCTTTACCTTCTTATTTATGATATATGCCTTACCCTCCCTCAAGTTGGTTGCGGTTAGAATGCACTTCGTAGTCGTATTTCCAACCTCGACGGATGCCACTATATAATATGTATCTTTGGATCCGCTCCGCAATGCAGATCCTGTTTGCAGATTCCCTTTAAGTCGTAATAGATCTATCCTTCTGCTCTTGGCAATTCTCGGTTTTAACGCAGATCTTCCTAGAAATCTATTGAACATCATTTAAAAATCTCTGATTTTTTGCGATCATCTTCCCGATGCCATCGTCTCTTTTATGATCTCTCCGTAAGCAGGTCTCGTGACCAAAATTCCGATTAAAACCCCAACGATCGTTGTCAAGGCAAATCCGCTGAGCTTTCCAAGCCCCATAAATAAGAGGGGTGCCATGGCAAATATTGTCGTTGCGGCAGATACCACTATTATCTTAAACGCGTTTGACAATCCCCTCTCATACCCCTTGCGTGATCGAACAACCTCTCTCTTCGGTGCATTAATCTTTTTGGTTTTCTTTTTGGTTTTTGACCCCGTAGGCGTCTCTGATTTGATAACTTCATCGGTTATCACGATCATTTGGTCTATTCCGGTTCCAATAACCGCTATAATACCTGCTAAGCTCGGTATATCGAGTTGCCATCCTATCCGGGGCATACTGGCAAAACCGAGTATGATTATCACCTCGGAAAAAGTGGTTATCAACATAGGTAATACGATCTCGTGGCGTTTATATCTATATCCGGTTATCAGTGAGACCGCGATCAGAGCGAGCACGATCATCAAACCGATCTGCTTCTTGAACTGCTCTCCGAGCGTTGCGGGAACCTGCCCAGACATATCTATCGAGAGTCTCACGGGCAATGCTCCGGCGCTTAAATGTATTATCAGATCTTCTGCCCTTTTCTTTCCCTCTTCTCCAATTCCGGTCTGTGCGACCAACCCGTACGATTTCTTCTCCCTCAGGCCGGATGCCAGTTCTGGAGAGAGAGGTGCAGAAAATCCGATATCCTTTCCATCGAGAAGCATGGATATGGGATGTCTTTCCGGAGCGTCCACGGCGCCGTATCTCAATGCGGCATCTCTAAACTTATCTGCTCCCTTCTCGCTCAACGTAAATCCGGCGCCCCACGGCGCATTATCTCCGTATCCCGTTCTTGTGGGCATCGGGTCAACGCTCACAATGTCATCCCCATAGAGGATATGCTTCGTCTCTTCCCCCTCTGTCTCGATTCTCAGCTCGAATACACCGGGGGAAGAGACGATCCTTTCAGCGTCGGATAAATTCACACCTGCCAGATCCACCACTATATATTTGTCCCCCATCGTTCTGACTACGATGTCTTTCACCCCGAGCATATTCAATTTATCTTCTAAAATGCGCTTCGTCTGATCCAATGTTTCTTTGGTTATCCCGAGTTCATAATAGGTCAGATGACCACCCTTCTTTCCCAGAATCTCTTCGAGTTTCTCTCTCTCTACGATCTTTCTCACTTCGTATCTCTCTTCTCCACCGTAATATACCGGAGTAACCGTCGTATCCAGCTTCTTCTCGAGGTAATCTGCGACCGATTCTTCCTTTGATGTTGGGAGATCCACGCCTATGATCATCGCATCTGGTTTCATTCTTAGATAAGAGCCACCACTCAAATCAAGACCAAAATTTAAGTTCGTCTTAAATTTCCCGTCCGAGATGCTTGGATGTATGAGGCAGATGGAGAGTATGACGAGTATTATCAGCAGCCAGAATCTTACGTTCTTGAATAGATCCCTCATCTTGTCCCCCTCTTCTCGATATATGATTTTAGCATGCCTACGTTAAAGAGCCAGGTATTCCAGAGATCTGCCACCAGACCGAATATCAATACCGCAGAGATCTCCCTTAATATTGATATCTGTGTATAAGACGTGAAGAGATAAGAGAATGTCGAGACAAGGAACATGACAACTATTGCCGCTAAACTCGTCGTCGTCATCGTGTAGCCCGTCTTAAATATCCTCTTGAAGTCTTCTTTGGAATGTTTTCTCTCCTTCAATACCTTGTTCGTGAGGAGTATATCCGTATCGACGGAATAACCGATTAACATCAGAAGGGCGGCGACCGTTCCAAGACTCAGTTCTATCCCAAAGACGTTCATCATCGCCATTGCTATGATTATATCTGCTGCCGCACAGAATACGATGATGAATGAGGGTAAGGGGTTTCTAAATACGATGAATACAATCGTCGCCATTAGAGCAAAAGCTATCAAGACCGCTATCTCGGCCCAACGTTGAAGGTCTCTGCCGAAAGCGGCACCTGTATGGCTGAACATAACATCCTCCCCGTACTCCCCTGTTATCTCTTCTTTGAGCTGACTATTTTCATCAGAGCTCATGGGGCCAAACTGGAGCATCGTTCTCGAACCGATCTCTCGCACGAATAGCAGGTCATATTTCTGGTAGTTTTGCTCCATCTCTTCCACAGCTTTTGAAGAAGGAACGGAAACAGCAGTTCCACCGGTAAAATCGTATCCCAATTTGACAGGGCTTCCGTTTGACGCGTAAGAGAAGCAGAGGATTCCTATACAGACGATAAGGATTACCAGAGGTATCCCGATCATCTTCTTTCTTGGCATGTTATAGAGATCTAATTCCTTCATACGAATTTAGCCCTCATAGACAATCTATATGGCAGAGATAGCCGCTTCATCGGTAGATCTTCTGTCTCACTCTTTATGATCCTCAAAAGATCTCCGATATTTATCTGTTCTCTCTCTTTCTTTTTTCTCATCGTGACACTTAGATTCCTGTTCTTCTTCTCTCTATCTCCTATCACAGCTATGTAAGGTATCCATTCCATCTCCGCATCCCTTATCTTTCTCCCTAAGGTTTCATCTCTATCGTCTATGTCTCCCCTTATACCGCTCATCTTGATCTTCTCGTAGATCTCCTCCGCATAATCGAGGTCTCCTTCATTAACCGGTATTATCCTTATCTGGGTAGGAGAGAGCCACGTCGGAAGGGTAGGAATATCCTCCATCGT
>CABGHH010000035.1 GCA_902158745.1 Candidatus Methanolliviera sp. GoM_asphalt | reverse complement strand
GCGAAAGTGACAGTATTCTGCTCTCTCCTGATCGGTGAGTTCCCTCGATACGCATCCTATGTCTATTTTGCCACTCAACACTGCCTCTATTCCATATCCTGAACTTCCTCCCATTACATAGATTTTGACATCTGGATGTTCCGCCATATATTCGTCTGCCATCCTCTCCACGATCGGATGGATCGTCGTTGAACCCGCTATCGTTATCTCACCGCTTCTACCGAGATAACTGACTACGAGTACGATCGAGACTATTATCAGAACCAAAATTGCCATTACCAATAACAACATCTTTAGCTTCTTATTCAAATATGTACCTCCAGGGTCACCACATTTGTGGTTGGTTCTCTATTTTTTCACATAATATAATCTTTTCCAAATAGATTATATTGATAGCGATATGTATATATAGCAGTAATGATATAAGAAGAGATAAAAAAAAAAGGTGTATTGAAGTGATCAGAGAAGTTAAGCGAAGGGTTCAGGTAACGGGTGGATCGACACATATTATATCTCTCCCAATGGAATGGGTTAAGAAGATAGGTATATCAAGGGGAGATGAAGTAAGGATGGTTCTTAAAGAAGACGATACAATCCTGATCGGAGGAAAGAAAGAAAAGGAGATTTCTAAAGCCGTCATTGAGATATCCCCTGAAGAAACAATCGAGGAGATTTACAGATCTTTGATAGCGCATTATCTCGTTGGGAATGACGTGATAGAATTATCCTTCAAAGAAGAGATCAGTAGAGATGATAAAAGATGGATGAAAGATGCAATCAGGAAGAGGCTGATGGGGCTTGAAGTGGTCGAAGAATCTGGAAGAGAACTGGTACTGCGGAGTTTTATAAATTATGAGGACTTCCCACTCAAGGAAGTCATAAAGAGTATATGTGATATTGTAGAATCAATGCACGAAGATGTAACGACAGCGTTGATTGATGGCAACATGCTTCTTGCGGAGGACGTCATTCAGCGGGATAATGAGGTCGATCGATTCTACTTATTGGCTGTCAGACAGCTAAAAGCGGCAATAGAATATCCTGATATTGGAAAAAAGATAGGAATTACGAATTCAAGAGAGATATTAGGGTACAGGCTCATCATAAAGAGCATGGAGAGGATTGGAGATCATATAAGAAAGATGGCAGAGAACGCGGTTCAAATAGATCACAAAATAGATGTGCCACAAATATTTGATATCCATGAAGCCGTAAAAGCCATATTTTTGTCCTCTTTAGAAACGCTTTCAAAGAGAAGTGTGAAGGATGCTAACCGAACGATAAGGAATGCTGAAAAGGTGGTTGAGGCGAGTACAACGGTCAGAAAAGATATCCTTGAGGGAGAGTTTGCCCCGATCGAGATGACCTGCCTCCTCTCGATCGTCGATAGTTTGGTTAGGGTAGTCGAATACATAGAAGATATAGAGGAGATATGTATCAACATGAGCGCAAATGAAGCGTAGATTTACAATACGATCACATTCCCTTCTTTCCATAGGAGCTTTACAAAAGATCATCAAATAGCTATAAATATAGTTAGAGCTTATATAATTTCATATATAATACTTTTTAAAAGCTTTTAAGGTTTGATGAGGATGGCATACAAAAATCTGATCTTGGAAAAAGAGAAACGGATTGGCATCGTCACGATGAACCGCCCAAACGTTCTAAATGCACTGAACAGTGATCTCTTAAACGAGATGTTGGAAGTGTATAAAGAACTCGAAGACGACAAAAGTATCGGTGCAATCGTTCTTAAAGGTGCAGGAAGATCCTTCTGCACCGGCCACGATCTGAAAGAGCTTATGTCATTGTCCCCAATTGAAAGGCGTGAACTCTTTGGAGGATCTGTTAAAATTTGGGAGTATATCGCCAGAATGACAAAACCCGTAATTGCCGCCGTTCACGGATACGCGACCGCCGCAGGATGCGGAATGGCCGCGGCGTGCGATCTGGTTGTAGCATCAGAAGATGCTAAATTTCAGACGCCGGGCGTCGATATAGGGATTTTCTGCATCACCCCAATGGTACCTCTATCTCGATCGGTAGGGATGAAGAAATCTGTCGAGATGCTCTTCACAGGTGATCTCATCGATGCAAAAGAGGCAGAAAAGATCGGTTTAGTGAATAAAGTGGTTCCAGATGATAAACTTATTGACTCTGCTCTTGAGCTTGCAGAGAGAATTTCTGAGAAGAGTTGGACGGCACTTCATATAGGTAAACCCGCCTTCTACTCGATCTTCGATATGGATTACATTCATGCCCTCGAGTACGCGAGAGATTTGATAACACTTGCAAGTACGTCAGAAGATACCGTAGAAGGAGTAACCGCCGTTTTGGAGAAGAGAGATCCGCGGTGGAAGCATTGATCTTAATAATGTTGCTCATCAGATTGATTTAAATCGCAATCGGTGATGCTTGGATAGAAGAACTTACCAAATTCATAGAGGTAAGATCGGTGTTAAAAATGATAGAGGTGGGAATAAATGGATATGGGACAATAGGAAAGAGAGTTGCAGATGCCGTTGCGGCTCAAGAGGATATGAAGATCGTCGGCGTCACAAAGACGAGACCGGATTTTGCCTCGAAGATGGCCGCCGAAAGATACGGTCTGTACATCGCTATTCCAGATTACCTTGATAAATTCGAGAAGAGTGGGATCGAAGTTAGCGGAAGGATCGAAGATCTATTGGAGAGAGTGGACATTATCGTGGATTCTTCTCCAGCAGGTATAGGTGCGAAGAATAAGGCATTATATAAGAAATATGGTGTAAAGGCAATATTTGAGGGAGGAGAAGAACATGAGCTTACAAAATGCTCATTCAACGCGCAGTCCAACTATGAAGAAGCGTTGAACAGAGATTTTGTTCGGGTCGTATCCTGCAATACGACGGGATTGTGCAGAACGCTCAATGCGATCGATGAACTTGCGAAGATAAAAGAAGTTAAAGCCACCATAATACGAAGGGCAACAGACCCGGGAGACTCAAAAAAAGGCCCGATAAATGCGATAGAGCCCGTTTTAAAGATTCCATCCCATCATGGGCCGGATCTCCAGACGGTTCTCCCACACATAAAGATATCCACGATGGCGGTGAAGGTTCCAACGACGATCATGCACTTGCACTGTCTGATGGTTGAGATGAGAGACAATATAGGCGTGGATAAAGTGATAGATACGCTAGAGAATACGAGGAGAGTGATTTTGCTCGACGGAAGAGAAAGAATAATATCCACAGCACAGATAATGGAATATGCGAGGGACATTGGGAGAAAGAGGGGAGATCTGTATGAGATAGCCATCTGGAAAGATGGGATAAGTATAAAAGAGAATACATTATATTATTACCAGGCGATCCACCAGGAGAGCGATGTAGTTCCGGAGAATATCGATGCTATCAGGTCGATGATGGGAGAGGAAGATGCAGAGGAATCAATGAATAAGACGGATAGAAATCTTGGGATAAGATGACCAAAAAGTTTATATGAGGAAAGAATCGTATTATAGTGTTTAATCTTGTAAGTGATAAGTAAGATAAAAAAAAGAGGGGTGAAAAAATGGGTGAAATATGGGTTGCAGCTGTCAATGCTGTTTGTAGCATGTGCTTTCATATGCTTGGTGCGATGAAAACTCTGTGCAGATGTGGCAAATGATAGATATTTTAAAGCGTTTAAAGAGATGTTTGTCGGTTATAGTGCCTAATTTTGCGTTAGAGGAAGATAGGCATTCCATAACCGTTTTTTTTATTTTTAGAATCAATGAATAAGACGGATAAAAATCTTAGGATACTATGAAAATTTAAGTTAACAGAATGAAAAAAAATTATGTATAGATTGGGTTAAATATGGGATTGTTTGAGCGAGGCAGAAGGATATTTGAGATAAAGAGGGATAAAAGGAAGAGAGATCACAGAAAGGATGAAAGAGTGGATATCAAAAGAGAGATGAGCGAAGGAAGTATCGGGACGATCGATGGATTAGATTTTACCGTGCTTGGAAGGTTAGTATATGATTGGGGTGGAGGGCAGTGGGAAGAATTTTATTTAGAGTTCCCGGACACAGAAGAATACAGATGGCTGTCAAAGGAGGGGACAACGCTTGAATTACTTGAAGAAGTCGAATCTGCAGATGCACCAGATCCGGAGGAACTGAAAGAAGGAGCGATATTTGAGTTTCAAGGAGAGAAAGTAAGAATAAACGAAGTAGGAAGAGCGAGGATCACCTCTGTTGATGGGTCTTTCCCTTGGGATATTGCTACTGGAACGCAAGTAACGTATGCAGATTGCGAGATCGATCGCACAGGTGAAATTATCAGTTTAGAAAAGCCCAAAGGTTCAAGGATAGAGGTATATCGGGGGAATGAACTATCCAAAAGGAGCTTGGAAATTTGGGGGTAAAAAATATGGGATTGATTGATAGGTTTTCAAACGTGGCTAAAGCAAAGGCGAGTAAATTGATAGAGAGATTTGAAGACCCGGCAGAGCAAGTTGATTATGCCTACGAGAAATTACTTGAAGAGAAGAAGAGAGTAGATCTTGCGGTAAGAGATTCGATAGCTGCGAAGAACCTGAAAAAGAGAGAATTAAACGAAGCGCAGAAGAAAGTAGCATCTGTGCACAATAAGGCATTAGGGTACAGAAAAAGAGCGCTGGCACTGGAATCGAAGATTGATGACTTAGAGGGGAAGAAGAGAGATAGAGGGGAGATGCAGATAGAAGAGCTGAATAATGCGGCAACACAACTGTTAGAGGAAGAGAATAGAACGAAAGAAAGGATACCCACACTCCAACAGTCAGTCTCCACTATGGAGAAGAAGGTGAGAACACTTAAGGATAAACAGATAGATTTGAGCGCAAAGATTCAAAGATTTGCAGACAAACGAGCAGATCTGAAGGCTGATTATGCGATGGCAAAGGCAAGTACAAGGGTTAATGATGCGATCTCTGGAATAGATGGAGAGATTAGTGATACTGATTTAACGATGCAACGTATGGCGGAGAAGGTTAAGATGGAAGAAGCAAGAGCAGAAGCATCGGCAGAACTCGTTACCGGTGTGGAGATTAGTGATATGAATATGAGCGATATCGAGAAAGAGCTGAATATTGAGCAGGCAATCTCATCTCTGGATGAGGAGATAAAAGAGAAATAAGTGATAGGTATGTCGCGCGAATACTTCTTGATAGGTATCTCTGGCGGTGGAACATGGGCGTTTTTAGATGAGAAGAAAGAAGAGATATTGGATGGGATAAATGAACCAGACAACGAGCTGGCGGCTCTTAATGATACAAAAAGTCTTACAGAAGAGAAATTTAATGAACTTTACCCGAAGATATTTGAGATGATACGGTCAAGAGGGCTTCTCGTGGGTGAAGAGATTGAGATAGATAGGGTCCTGAATGAAGATGAGGTATTTCCAAAGCCTGATATGATACTCCCGCCTGAGGATCTGGATTACAAGGAGGCAATCTTATTGTTTAAGGGTGAAGGTCTGGTTCCAGGGTGAATAAAATGGTAAGGGTTCAAGCTATTATGGGGATAATAAGAGATTGCGATCTTGAAAAGATGGAAGATGCTAATTTTATGCAAGTAATGATAGAGAGAACAGTGAAGTTGATGGATTTGACTTTACTGAAGACAGTAAGCCATAAGTTCACACCTCAGGGGCTTACCACGGTTGCATTGCTCTCTGAGAGTCATATTGCCATTGACACGTATCCGGAAGAGAAGTTGATGCTGGTGGATGTGATCTCGTGCGGGCAGAAGGATGCAAAGATTGTTCTAGATATAATGGAAGATATGTTGGGTGGTATAACAGAGATTATCTTTGATAAGATGATAGAAGGCAACTAAAATGGCAGATATAAATATAATAGAAACGATTGGAATGGCACTCTTATGGTTGGTGATAGGTATAGGTATAAGTATGCTATTGGTTAAATTTTATGATTTTTTCATCTTCAGAAAATTTGATCTGCAAGAGGCGATAGAAAAGAGAAATATCGCAGTTTCGATATTCTTCGGTTTGATGCTACTTGGTATAGGTTTGGTAGTTGGAGCAACGATCATCTCACCAGGAGCAGGCTCACTCTTATATGATATAGTTCTAACGATTGGATGGAGCATAGCAACTTCGCTCGTTGCAACCCTATTCTTCTTCGGGTTTGATAAATTATTGGTGCCAAAGGTAGAATTACAGGAGGAGATAAGCAATAACAACATTGCATCAGGTATATTCTCTGGTATTTTATACGTTGCAGTTTCGGTAGTTGCAATGGCAGTGATAATGACATGAAAGATGGGACGAAAAATACGATAGTTCTTATAATAGGTATGGTGGCAATAATAGCATTCATAGCGATAGTTACCGTTTTTATGATTCCTTCCCTCTCTGCGCCAAAGAATTATACAGAGGATCAACAACAAGCTCTTTCTTTGGCTTCATATCTAGGATATCACACACTTGGCAAAGATTCAATAGATCATTATGTATCACAGAAAGTATATGAAAATGGTGTTGCTGGGATAATGTATAGATATGGAAAAGATGCGAGGAATCTTACAGAAACGGTGCATGATAAGTTAGAAGAGATAGGTTTTGTCACAACAGCGATAGAGAAAGAGAGTAGTGGTGGATGGGAACACTGGGGATATTCATCTTTTTCGGCTGTAAATGGCGATATAATTGTGTATGTTACGACGTATTTTGATGGACATAACAATTATGTTAGTATATCAGCAGGGCCAGACGATTATGAAGATGATGTATATAAGATTCGCATTGAAGCAAACGACTATGTATCTCTAATGAGCGGTGTAAAATTTAAATCGGGAGAGACAGCAATGGTTGAGCATGTTGCGCCACTCGCGGGGACTATATATGCCATAAAGTATCCTCAACACAGGTTGAGTGGATCAGAGGACGCAAAGGTAAACATAGAGGCAAGAAAATCATATAATGAATTGATCGCATTGAAAGAAAGAGTGGAGAGAGACGAAACATTCCGAAAAGATTTCTTCGAGGTTAGAAGCGATGATGAGACAGTAAACGGCACAGATCACGAATTAGAGGAGAGAAGAAGAAATTTTCCTTGGATATTCTTTTGGGTTGGTGGTGGACACTATGCACCGTACAGATATGGTTACCCTGGATCAGGACCTATTCTTAGTCCAAGAGGCACAGGATATACAATTAGAGGCGGTGGAGGTCCTGGTGGGGTAAAGTGATTAAATTACAGAGAGTTTATAAGAGTGAGCACCATCAAAAACATGACCAAAGAGTCGTCAGACCCACCAAATCTTTACTTTAGCCCAATACCATTTAAAACGCGTTCGCCGTACTCTTTATCCGCCTCCATAAAGTAGGAAATCATCTTCTCCTGGATGTGGCGATCAACATCTTTAAGCTCAACGACGATATTATCTATCAGATGATCCTGATCAATCTTCGACATGCTCCGGTAAAGCACTCCAGCCTGCCTAAAGTCGTTCGTCTTAGAGATCTTCTTTCGCGCTATCTCTCCACTAATCTTCGTCTTAGATTCGGGATAAGGAGGCGATTCTTTTAAGGCGTCAGGAAGACTGCTTGGTTCGTAGTTGATATGGCCGGACTGTTTATTCATAGTCATATAACCGTCGCGCTGGTTGTTTCTTACATCCACCTTTGGGCGATTGATCGGGATCTGCATATAGTTGGTTCCAATCCGATGGCGTTGCGTGTCTGGGTAGGAAAATAAACGTCCTTGCAACATTTTATCGGCCGAAAGCTCTATTCCTGGTACCATGACCGCAGGAGCAAACGCGACCTGTTCCACCTCGGCAAAGAAGTTCTCAGGGTTACGGTTCAAGACCATCTTACCGATGGGTAAAAGCGGGAATTCATCTTCGGGCCAGATCTTCGTATCATCCAGCGGATCAAAGTCCAGATCTGACTCCTTTTCAGGATCCATCAGTTGCACACAAAATTCCCATGCAGGATAATCGCCCCTATCAATCGCATTATACAGATCTCGTGTTGCATGCTGAGGGTCTTTGCCACCCAACTCCTCCGCCTCCTTTCTGGTCAAACTTTCCACACCCTGCTTGGTAATCCAATGGTATTTGATGTATCGCCTCTTTCCCTCGGCATTCACCCACACAAAGGTGTTAACACCAAAACCATTCATGTGTCTGTGATCCTTCGGTATTCCAAGATCTGACCAGAGGTATGTGATCATATTCGTAGCTTCCGGCGTTTGTGAGAAGAAGTCCCAGTATCTCATCGGATCCTGTATATTGGTCACCGGATCAGGTTTCAACGAGTGAATCACATCGGGAAATTTTATCGCGTCTCTGATGAAGAAGACGGGCAGATCATTTCCCGCTATGTCGTAGTTCCCCTCTTCGGTGTAGAACTTGACCGCAAATCCTCTCGGGTCGCGTGCAGTCTCGGGAGATCCCTTTGAATGAATTACCGTGGAGAATCTAACGAATACGGGGGTGCGCTTACCCTTCTCCTGTAAAAATTTTGCATACGTGTATTGACTTACGTTACCATAAGATTCGAAGTATCCGTGGGCACCCGTTCCCCTTGCATGCACAACGCGTTCTGGAACTCGTTCCCGGTCAAAATGGGCCAGCTTCTCTATTAACTGGTAGTCCTCCAAAAGAACTGGTCCTCTCTCGCCGGCGGTTAGGGAGTTCTGATTATCTTTAACCGGTGCACCCTGATTGGTCGTCAAGTGCTTAACTTCTTCACCTTTGGATTCGTCTTCTTCTTTTTTATATATGGTGATTCACCTCTTACAAATTCTCCCTTCGCGCTATCCTAACTTCTTTAAAAATTTCGAGAGCTTCAAGAAATGTCCTCTCTCCTCCTTAATTATTCCATCGATCAGATCGTGTTGATCCTTCGTGACGAATTTTTTTATCTCCTGATAATAGAGGATGGAATCCAGCTCTCGTTGGATTGCAAACTTTATCGCCGAGAAAGTATCCTTGACTGCGAGTAACTCCTTCTCCTGCATCTCTCTGGTGAAGACTGCATCATTTACATAGGCACGAAGATATGCAAAATATTCATCCGGGTAAATTTCTGGCGGCTCATATTTCTCTATCTTTGAAAGCATCTCTTCAAATATCTTTTTATGCCCGATCTCCTCATCGGCAAGACGATTAAACGCCTCTTTCGTCTCCCCATCTTCCGTCATCTGAGCCGCATAACGGTAAAATTTCTCGCCATTTTCCTCGATTCCGATGGCAAACTGAAAGATCTCGCTCACGTCGAAGGTGCCCATTTAACCCCTCTCAAATGATTTTTTCCTCCCTGTGCTTTTTAAGAATCTCGTCTGCCAACCCATCCAGGGCCTTGAAATCCTCTTCTTTGGGATATCCTTTGGAGATAACAGGCTCTATCAGCTCCACCTTTAGATTGGATATCATACCCGTGATCGTCTCAACCAGCCTTCCACCCCATCCATAAGAACCGATTATCGATGCAAATTTTACCTTTGGTCTAAGTGCGTTCGCAAGGTAAGTCGCATAAATGACAACAGGATGCGGACCGGCCAAGACCATGGGTGAACCTATCACGATCGTGGCAGCATCTACCAATGCCATCGCCAGTTCTCCAGTGTCAGTTTTGGTCAAATTGAACTGCTTTACCGTTATCTCTCTCTCAATTAAGGCGTCCACGAAGTAATCTACCATCTTCTTTGTGCTACCGTGCATTGAGACATAAGGGATGACCACCTCGTTCTTAACCTCGTCAGATGTCCATTCCCTATATACATCGAGAATAAAATCTGGCTTGTTATATGCTGGACCATGACTTGGTGCGATTATCTCTATCTCCAGATCTTTTATCTTCTCCAGGTCCTTCTTGATGATTGTCCGAAAAGGCATCATGATCTCCGCATAGTACCTCTTTGCCCCCTCGTATACCCTCTCCTCGTCAGTCACAAAGAGATCGCTCGTTGCCAGATGAGAACCAAGAAAATCACATGGGAAAAGCACCTTATCCTCTCTAATATACGTGAGCATCGTCTCCGGCCAGTGAACCCATGGCGCGTGAATGAACTCGAGCGTCTTCTCCCCCAACGATAAGGTCTCCCGATCATTAACCGTTATGATCCTATTCTCAGGGATTAAGAGCAGATTCATCAGCAGATCCTTACACTTAGGCGTGCAATAGACCTTTGCTTCAGGATGGAGATCGAGCATCCGTGGTAACATTCCAGAATGGTCCTGCTCGGCGTGATTGGCGATTACATAATCTATCTTCTCAACCCCAAGTTGGTCGAGATTTTTTATCAGCACATCCTCCATCTCCGGGTCCACCGTATCTATCAGTGCTGTCTTCTCACTGCCTTTCACCAGATAGGCGTTATAGCTCGTTCCATTAGGAAGTGGTATGAGTTCATCGAATAACCTTCTATCCCAATCTATCGCACCTACCGAGTAAATATTTGGTTTGATCTGTCTGGATACACCCATTTATGCCTCTTTTTTAAACTGGTCTTTTCCAACGCCACAGACCGGGCAGACCCAATCGTCAGGTAGCTCTTCAAAGGGTGTTCCAGGATCTATCCCAGAATCGGGATCTCCTTTCTCCGGATTGTAAACATACCCACAGACGGAACATCTATATTTTGCCGTCTTTAAAACCTCCTTCTTTTCTTCTTTCTCTTCCTTTATATATGTCGGAGCGTTCTTTGGCGACCTACCGCGTTTTACCTTGTGATAGTAGGCGTACGTCATGGGTTCCTCATATTCATCGATGACCTCTGCCCCGACTACCTCTCCGATGAAGACGGTGTGCGTGCCAACGTCTAAACTACCGACGACCTTTGCCTCCAAGTACGCTATCGAATTTTCTATGATTATCGGGGCTCCGGTCACGCCAACTTTATAGTGCATACCTTCAAATTTATCCAATTCTCTTCCCGATTTAAAGCCAAAATGACCTATGAACTTCATCGGCGCTTCTTTTGATAAAATTGAGACGGTTAAAACTTTACTCTCCTTAATAAATTCGTTGGTTAGATTCTCCTTATTTATGGCCACCGCTATCTTTGGAGGATCTGATGTTACCTGAATTACCGTGTTAGCGATCTGCCCATTGAATTTATCGCCTTTTTTTGAGCAAATGAGATAGAGTCCATAGCTGATTTTGTGAAAGGCTTTTGAATCCATTTTTATTGCCTCTTTGATTTTTTATATGACCGTTTTTAAATTTTTTAAAAACCAAAAATCACTCGGTAATCTGCGCCGGCGGTGTAAAAACCCTCTGTGTCAGTTCCTTATCAAGCATGAACAATCCGTTACCCTCGCTCCCAACAAGTTTTAGCTTGGAGATGATATCGTTGTCGTTGCCCTCTTCTTCGATCTGTTCGGTGACAAACCATTGAAGAAAGATATTCGTGGCATGGTCCTTCTCTTTGATCGCAAGGTCAACTAGCCCATTGATGGACTTTGTAACGAACTTTTCGTGATCCAGCGTCTTTTCAAACATGTCCAAAGGCGATTCAAAGTCTGTCGGTAGTTGTGAGATCGCCATAAGCTTTACCTGTGCACCCTGATCATTGATGTAGTCATATATCTTCATGGCGTGCATCATCTCCTCCTGATATTGAACCATAAACCAGTTGGCAAACCCCTTCAGTCCAATAAATGTACTGTAGGCAGACATGGACATGTACAA
>CABGHH010000034.1 GCA_902158745.1 Candidatus Methanolliviera sp. GoM_asphalt | reverse complement strand
TTTCAAAGATATGCATCAAAGCATCTTTCTGCGAAAAGTTTTGTAAGTTGAGGGTTATTCTGGTCATAGCTCATATGCTCTTTCAGAATTATAAACATTTCTGAAGGAACTTTTCGCTTATATTATTTTTGGAGAATTTTCAATGAAATTTTCAATGTCCTCAAAAATCTTCGATTTTTGGGATCCCACGACGAAGTCGTCAGGAGAAAAAGAACAAACCATCACTAGATTTTCGGACTGTGCCGGTATGGCGTGAGTTCTTTCATTTGATCTCTTAGCCAACACCATACCCCGTTTTATCATGTGAAAATGGAACATTTTCACTGTGCTCAAAAACCAAAGGTTTTTGGCATACGGAAATCGAAGATTTGCAACTACATGAGTTTTCATTCTGCATAAAGAATAGGTTTATCCATAGAGATGCTATCCAAAATAATGGTATAAAGAATGGAAAAATATCAAATAATCTTGGTTATAGCGGTGATATTGGCAATAGCGTTGATTGGAACGGTAGCTTTTAGTGTTGTTCCAGCCAAGATATCAAATCAAAGGTCAAATCAAGAAGGAACGATCTCGGTAACCGGCGAGGGAAAGGTGACCGTTGTCCCAGATATATGTATCCTTAGCTTGGGGATAGAAGCACAAGATAAAGAGGTGGCGAAGGCACAGAAGAAGACAGCAGATGCGATGAACGATGTGATGACGACGCTTGAAGAGAAGGGCATATTAGAAAAGGACATTCAGACGAGCGATTATTCTATAGATCCTGTATGGAAGGAGAGAAAGATCGTTGCCTATCGGGTGAAGAACATGGTCAAGGTGAAGATAAGGGACGTAGATGAAATAGGAGATATCATCGACGCCGCGGCAAAAGCAGGGGGAAACCTCACCAGAATCGAGGGGATCAGGTTTAGCGTAGATGATCCAAAGCCTTATTACGCGGAGGCAAGAAGAAAAGCGGTAGGCGATGCCAGAGAAAAGGCAGAGCAACTGGCAGAGCTCAACGATGTAGAATTAGGGGAGCCGATTAGCATCTCCGAGAGCGGAGGTTATGTCCCTTCATCTAAAGGATATTATAGAACGATGGAGGTTGCAGGGGCTACTCCTATCAGTCCAGGTGAGACGGAGATTCAACTCACGGTAGATATCACGTACGCGATAAGAGAATGAGAATAGATCTTTGAGACGAAAATAAGGATATGATACAAGTGTGTTGATGCGCAAGTATAAATAGGTTAAATAGCTCATTGAAGAGTGAAGTTGAATGTAAATTGCGTTATTCTTACAATCAAGGTACATTGAACTATGATTATGGATAAACGGAAGAGATTTTTTAAATATAATCCAATCAATCTTGTATGATAGAAAGATGCTCCGGACGGGATTCGGACCCGTGTCATTGGCTCGAAAGGCCGATATGATTGGCCGGGCTACACTACCGGAGCTTACCTTATGCCATCTCATCCATCTTATTAAAATCTTTTCTGAAGATATCTATGGCAGTTCTGACAGTCTTTAAAAGTTGAAAAGCCATCTCTTGGGATGGCCACGAGCCTAAGCCGCAGTCCGGACCGACGTATCTGATTAAATCTCCAAATTCCCTGTAGGCATAATTCAATCGGTCTCTTATATTTTTTACGCTCTCGCTCTCAAATACCTTCCAAAGTGAATCGGTATTCATCCACACATTTATGTCATATTTTTCATTTATCTCCGCGGAGAGGGAAGAGATATCAGTCCTCGCGATGCCCACCCGTAGAAATTTATCATACCTTTCCAGATAATCTTTATCTATCGTTCTTATTCTCTTCATATCGCTCGCCGTCTCCACCCCAATTACATCTATTCCTTCCACCTCACAGATGGTCTTATAGTAGATCGAAGAATGCAGGTGTATCTCGGTATCCACGTTGATCCCTTCTGTAGCCAGAGAAAGAGCTTCGGCAATCTCCTCGCTTGAAAAATTTATCTCGGGATTCAACCCTATGCTCGGCTCATCTATACTTATCGTGTGTGTGAATATCTGCTTTTTATTTAGAATAGAATTTTTTGCAAACCTATCTATGCTCTTGGATAAATTCTTGAGGATATCAAAGTAGTTTCTGCCACCAAATTCACCCAAATATAATTCTATGGGGCCAGTTATGCACACCCTCAACTTTATACGCTCACCGGTCTCCTCAAATATATCTCTTCCTATCTCTTCTATGAGTTCTATCTCTTTTATATTGGCGTTCTCCTCTCTAATGAGATATGGTTCCTCCTCTTTTTTGATCGGGTTTAAGAACTGTGAATTCATATTCCTAAACTGGGGATAAGTTGGAACGTCCACCCCTGCCCTTATCTTATCTAAAAAAGCTTTTTTTATAATTTCATAGATCTCTTCTTCATTCTCGTTACATTCAATAGAATCTTCAATCCATCTCCTTTTAAATCCATTTGGGGTAGGATAACTCCCAACGTCATCGAATAAGACCAAGTTATTTTGTTTATCTCTAGGATATTTAAATATGTTTCTCTGTATAGCAGTATCCTTTGCCTTATGAGAGCTAAAATTATCCAAAATGACGATGATCTCCTCCTTAAGGATGATTACGTAATCTTGCTTTGGTGCATAGTCCACAGCAAACTCTCTATAAGATAAGAACTCTACGCTTCTTCTGTTGTTCAATTATCCCGTTCTTTGAGATGCAATTTTGACACCTTCTCTTCATAAGAGACCACGATTAAAATGTCCTTACCTTCGCCCCAAAATTTCTTGCCTTTGTTATCACGGCGTTTTTATTACCCAAAAGTCTACCGACTCCCTCTTTTATCTCTTTGTTTTTATCGTCTATGATTCCATAGACGGTTGGTCCGAAGGAGCTTAATCCCACGCCATACGCGCCGAGATCCAACATCGATTCCATCAATTCATTTATGAAAGCAGGCTGTAACCCCACCTCTACCTTCTTGAAACCTGTCCTTTGAATCCTATTGACCGCTTCACCAAAGCTTTCTATATCCTTTTCTAATAGCGATGGAATCATCTTCAATAGGATCAGGTGGCTGAGTTCTCTAACGTCTTTTGTATCTATGGGGCAGAACCTCCGGAATATATCAATCTCTCTGTCACCGTGAGATCCTTTAATATCTGGTATGGCGAGGACGATCTTCCAATCCTCCGGAAAATCGTATCTTACTATTAGAGGGGGAGGTGAAGCGTTTGATGCTGAAGATGGCATGTAGCCCTTTTTTTCTCCTACTTCTCCGAAACTATGCCCCGCATCCAGAATAAAGCCTCCACCTTCAAATGCCGCGGTTCCAATCCCGGATGTCCCCCCTCTACCTACGATTCTTGCGATCTCTCTGGTACTAAACTTTCTTCCAAAGAGTTCTGATACGGCCTTTCCCGCCGCAATAGACATTTGGGTTCCAGAACCGAGGCCCACGTGCATCGGATAATCATTTCTAACCCTAAACTCTACTCCTGTCCTAATTCCAAGGTGATTTAACATCATATTGGTGGCACGGACGATATGATCTTTTTCTTCATCTAAACACGCCGAAGGCGTATGCACCACGACGAAGTTATGAGAACCACCCAATCCAAAAACGTCCGTCTTCTCTGCTATCTTTGCCTCGATCAAAAATCTCGGATCATCGAGGGTTATTCCTACTCCCCCATCTATCCTTCCCCCTTCTCCATTAAGATCTATGAGCGTTAGATGCAGCCTTGAAGGAGTCTCTATAATTACTTTAAACTCGTTTTGAAAACTGCCATAGGGGAAGATCTCATAAATATCGATCAAGATCTCCCCTTTTCTTATGATACTATAATTTCTTCTCAGAAGGATCTCTTCTTCAAATATACCAAAAATTTTGCTCAATTCTTCATTTGCACGTGTATAATTGATATCTTTGATCTCTCTTCTAGATTCTATCTTGTATTTCTCCATTATCTTTCCTATAGGGATATCAGCACTAAATAAGTCCTCGCTAAAATCTTTATCCGCCCGCCTCAACGGAGCATAAGAGATAGCATATATAAGGGTTTTATTGTTCTTTTTATTATAAATTCTAACTATACGCTCGTTTATTTCGTCTTCCTTTGCCACACCGAGTTTTTCTGCAATCTTTTCATCGGCTTCGACGATCTTCTGATGAAGAGTTTCGATCCCCACTTCTCCACCTATGAGTATCTCCAACGTATTCGTTATGGAACCGTCGGTGGTCAAAAGGAGCTTCTGTTGTGCGCTCAATCCTCCAAGATCTCCCTCTATCTCCCTTATCTTATCGACGAGATTCAATTTATTTTAAGCCTCGTATTGGATAACGTTAGATGACATTACCTACCTATTTATGGTTTTGGAATAGCTGTATTTATGGTTTCTGCAAAATGAAAACAAAATTTTAAAGTATTACCATGAATATAGACAAAAGAGATCAGAATGAAAATGTAATTGAGATAAAAAAATAAATTAAATAAAATCTTCGGCGAGGTATTACAAAGATGAAAGAACACTTCAAGATCGAGGACGGACACCTCTTGATCGGCGGTGTGGACACGGTCAAATTGGCAGAGAAGTATGGCACACCTCTATATGTGACGGATGAAAAAAGGATTAGAGAACGGGCGAGGAAGTTTAAAAGGGCTTTTCCTTCTGCGGAACTCTTATACGCGGCAAAAGCAAATTGGAACATTTCTATATTGAGAATAATGGCAGAGGAAGGGTTTGGTGCCGATGTCTTCTCAGATGGGGAACTCTACGCCGCTTTATTGGCTGGGATACAGAAAGAGAAGATCTTATTCAACGGCAACTCGAAGAGTCCGAGAGAATTGAAGATGGCACTCGAGGCAGACGTGAAGATATCGATCGATTCTGAAGATGAGCTTATCACGCTCGCTGAGATGGCAGATAAGGAGATCGAGGTCAGTTTCAGGGTCAATCCGAATATTTCCGTAAAAACTCACCCAAAGATCGCAACTGGGTTGAGAGAATCAAAATTTGGAATCCCAGCAGAAGAGGCGACGAGTATCTATGAGAAGGCAATAAGACTCGATAATATCAGGCCTATTGGAATACACTGCCATATAGGCTCCCAAATTCTTGATATATCTCCATACAGAGAAACAATAGAAAGAATGATGGATCTGGTCGCAAAATTAACTGAAATTGGGATAGATATAAAATTCGTCGATGTGGGTGGAGGATTGGGTATATCATATTCAGGAGAAAAAGAGAGAAGACCGAGCGATTTAGCATCTCTAATCTTACCGATCTTTGAGAGAAGGTGTGAAGAGATCGGGATAAAACCAATATTAGTCTTGGAACCGGGAAGATATCTCGTTGCGGATTCCACGATTCTTTTAACAAGAGTGAACGCCGTGAAGAAGGCATATAAAAATTTTGTCGCCGTTGACGCGGGATTCAACATATTCATAAGACCCGCGATGTACGAAGCATATCACGAGATTGCGATCGCGAATAAGATGAATGAGGAGGCAGAAGAGACCTATACTGTTGTCGGTCCAATATGTGAGACGGGAGACATTCTCGGGAGAGACAGGAAACTTCCAAAGGTAAAGAGAGGAGATCTATTGGCAATCTTTGATACAGGGGCGTACGGATTCTCGATGTCATCGCAGTATAACGGAAGGCCAAGACCCGCCGAGATACTCGTGAACGACGGAAGTGATGAAGTGATCAGATATGGTGAGGAATATTCGGATCTCATCGTGAAGATGAATCTGCCGGCGCGACTTATGTAGGTGTTTTAATGATATCTTTCAGTAAGCTTCACGGAAATGGAAACGATTTCATCCTCATAGACGAATACGATAGAGAAGTGATACCTGAGGAGGAAAAGAAGGAATTTTCGAGGAAAGTGTGTGACAGACATTTTGGTATCGGCGGAGATGGCGTGCTCTTCCTCTCAAAATCGAAGGTCGCGGATTTTGGCGAAAAGATAAAGATGAGAATATTCAATTCCGACGGATCAGAGGCGGAGATGTGCGGAAATGGGATACGGTGCCTTGTAAAATATGTGATAGAGGCAAGATATCTCGATACAAGTCCCATTTACGTAGAAACCCTTGCCGGAATCAAAGAAACATATTTCCGCTATGAAGAGGATGATCTCATCATCGGCGTAAAGATGGGTCTTCCAAGATTCGAGATCCTAAATGAAAAGATCGAAGGATATAGGCTTTCATCGGTCGATACGGGCGTACCCCACGCCGTGATATTTGTAGAAGACCTAAATCTTAATATAAAGGAGGTTGCCCCAAGGATAAGGTACGCGGATATCTTTCCAAAGGGGTGTAACGTGAATTTTGCGGAGATCTTGGGGAAGAATAGAATCAGGATGAGAACCTATGAACGTGGTGTGGAGGATGAAACATTGTGTTGCGGGACCGGGGCCGTAGCGGTCGCCGCCGTTGCGAGAAGGCTTGGTAAAGCAGGAGATGAAGTAGAGATTATGACGAAGGGGGGAAGATTGAGAATCTCTTTTGATGGAGAGGAAGCCTGTATGGAAGGGGGAGCTTTTAGGGTATTTGATGGATTTATAGTTGATCAAAGATGAGAGAAGATAAAAAGATAGTAATATGGCCTGCATATTTTGATTCCTCCAGAACAAGGAAAGAAGGGAGGAAAATATCGAGAAAATTGGCTGTAAAACATCCCATACTCAAAGAAGTGGAGAGATCCGCCAAGAACTTGAATTTACAGCCTATCATAGTAGAGGAAGAGAAGGCGTATCCGAGATCCTGGTGGGAGACGAGTGGGAGGATACTCGTTGGTGGTATATCTCCAAATCCAAAGACATATATCATAAAAGAGATCGCGAGGGAGATAAAAAGGATGAGGAAGGAGGTGAGTTAAATCTTTGATCTTCATTCTCATACGATCTTCAGCGACGGGGAGTTGATCCCAAGTGAGTTGGTTAGAAGAAGTGCGGAGATAGGAAACGAGGGTATTGCATTAACGGATCACGCAGACTTTTCAAATTACAAGTTCATTATAGGGTCGCTTCTTTCTGAAAAGAGGGAGATGGAAGATGACTGGGAGATCGAGGTTCTCGTGGGAGTCGAGATAACCCACGTTCCACCAAGAAAGATAGATAAACTCGTTAGAATGGCTAAAGCAGAGGGGGCAGAGATCATACTTGTTCACGGGGAGACGATCGTGGAACCGGTCTTAAAAGGGACCAACAGAGTCTCTGTGATGAACGAAGATGTCGATATTTTGGCGCATCCTGGACTCATAGAGGCCGAGGAAGTTTGCTTGGCAAGAGATAATGGGGTGGCTCTGGAGATATCTTCAAGAAGGGGACATTCCTTAACAAATGGGCACGTGGCATCTCTGGCGATGAAATATGGGGCAGATCTGGTAATAGATACAGACACGCATTCGCCGGAAGATCTGATAGACGACGAGATGGCAAGAAAGGTATTACTCGGTTGTGGGTTGGATATTGGTGATGCAAACGATGTTTTAAACTATGCAAAGAAGAATTTTGGGCGATGAACCACCTGTTTTTTAAATTTTCTGTTATCAATTTTACGATATCGAATTACCCCACTTACCCCAACCTAATTTGATATCGATCGGTTTGAATCGATCTCTCCTTATCAGCATCGTTAATCGATCTATTTTGAAGATTCGTCAAAATCTTCTCTTCTGTGTTCATACAGAGATCTCAACTTTTTCTAATTCTATATGGATTGAACCACCCTTTCTCCACAGCTTATTGACATGGTCAATACCAATCTATGGTTGCAGCTCTTTTACCTCTTCAATAAAAGCTTTTCAGCAATTCACAGACACTACCGTATATTAAGTCTTTGACTATAAAACCCACTTATCTTCATCATTCAAGAATTTCGTCCAGAAAGATAAAATGTTGTCGTGTTATTTATATCTCTTAACAATTGGTGATTATATAAAAATTGATCGTGGACGATGTAAAAAATCCTCCTCGACAAGATATAGATAAAAAGTTATTTGAAGGAAGATATCAGATAATTAGAAGACTATGGAGAACTATGCAACCAAAGAAACAGATGTCCGGTCTTGATATTGCTGCGATCGCCGCAGAGATGCAAAAGATCGTTGGAGGCAAGATAAAGAAGATCTACCAGATCGGAGAAAAACTCAGGATAAGGTTCTACTCCGCAGTCACCGAAAAAAGAGACATCATAATAGACCCTAACGGAAAGATATACATCACGGAAAAACCTCCAACCGCTCCTAAATATCCGACGGGCATGGCAATGCTTCTTAGAAAATATCTGACGGGCGGTGCAATTCTATCAATCTCTCAGTATAAGTTCGACAGAATTTTGAATATTGAGGTAGGACGTGGAGGAGAGAAATATAACCTGCTGACAGAGTTCTTCTCGGGCGGAAACGTTCTCCTCCTAAATGAGGATCGTTTGGTCATCGGTTCAAAAGAGAACGTGATCCAGGGAAACAAAAAGATCTCTACTGGAGAGGTATATACTTTTCCAGAAGTGGATTTTGACCCATCAGATTTTAGTCTGCTAAAAAACGATGTTAAAGATATATTACTAAATTCAGATAAAAATCTCTCCGAGACGATCGCAGTAAAACTGGGTTTTGGTAGGATTTACGCCGAAGAGATATGCGCACGAGCAAAATTAAATAAAAAATCAAAGATAGAGGAGTTATCGGATGAAGAGACAGGAAAGATCTGTTTTGAAGTAAAAAAAATACTATCTGACGTTCTTTTGGGCGAGAGAAATTTGAAATCAAATATCGTTTATTCTTCCGGAGATTCTTCAAGGAAAGAGATAGGTTTCTTTCCGGTCGATCTCGAGATATTCAAAGAAGAGGAGAAAGAATACCTAAAAACGTTCAATGGTACAGTGGATAAATATTTCGAAGGAGAGACAGGGAGAGAAGGAGTAGAGGAGAAAGACAAGAAAGGGAAGAAAGATAGGGAAAAATCCAAGTTTGAACGAATTTTAGAGCGACAGGGTGCCGCGATAGAGGAATACAGAAGAAAGATGGAGACAAACAAGGAACTCGGAGATCTGATCTATGCAGAGTATCCATCGATAGAAGAGATACTTAAAACGTTGAACGATGCAAGAGAGAAGTATTCTTTTAGAGAGATCAAAAATATATTGAAGAAAGGGAAAGAGAAAGGTATAAAGACCGTAGAGAAGATAAAAAGCATAAATGAACGAGAAAAGAAGATAATATTTGATTTAAATGGAAGAGAGATAGAACTATCTCTGGAGAAGAACGTATTCGAGAATGCAGAGATATACTATGAAAAGAGTAAAAAGTTTAAAAAGAAGATTAATGGTGCACTTAGATCACGAGAAAAGATATCAGAGGAGATGAGGAGATATGAAAAGGAGGCAGAAAAGAAGAAAAAAACCACCTTTAAAGTAAAAAGAAGGTGGTACCACAAGTTCAGATGGTTCTTCTCCTCCGATGGTTTCTTGGTGATTGCTGGAAGGGATGCTGACAGCAACGAGGAGGTCGTGAATAAGTATATGGAGAAGAACGACCTCTTCTTCCACGCCGATATATCTGGAGCTCCGGCGACGGTCATTAAAACTAATAAGAAGGAAATCCCTGAGCGAACATTGGAAGAAGCCGCCAAATTTGCGGTGAGCTATTCAAATTACTGGAAGATGGGCGCTTATGCGGGGGATTGTTACTGGGTTTTCCCAGAACAGGTCTCAAAAACGCCGGAATCTGGAGAATATCTATCAAAAGGTGGTTTTATAATAAGGGGAAGTAGAAATTATTTAAAAGACGTTCCTGTGGACGTGTGTATTGGGATAAGTGTGGGAAATGGGACAATCGGCGGACCTAATAGCGCGATTGCAGGGAGATGCAAATATTTCGTTGATTTGGAACCGGGGCCGTTCAATCAGAACGATATAGCAAAGAAGATATACAGACATTTTATTGAGATAAGAGAGAGAGATGAGACGATAGAAAGGGATATGATCTCCCAAGAGAAGATCATACATTTTGCACCACCGGGAAATTCAAGGATTAAATGAAGCTAATAAAAAAGGTATTAAAAGATAATACGGGAGAGATACAATTACTCCCACAGAACCTCGACGATATATGGCATCTGAAATATATAATCGAGAGAGATGATCTGGTCTTTTCTCAGACGAGGAGAGATGTAGAAGGAGCAGACGATAAGATAAGACCGGAGAAGCGAGAAAAAAAGAAGATGTGGCTTGGCATCGAAGTAGAAGAGATCAAATTTCATAAATTTTCTAATAGATTAAGGATAAGTGGGAAGATAAGGGAAGGTGCTCAAAAATCGAGGGATAAAATCGATCTTGGCTCATATCACACGCTAAACATCGAGCCCGGAACCGAGCTGAGTATTATAAAGGAATGGAAGAAGGATCAATTGGATAGGATAAAAGAGGCTGTCAACGCATCAAATCAGCCGAAGATAGTCATTTTAACGGTAGAAGAGGGAGAAGCATCCGTAGGTGTTGTTAGGCAGTACGGAATCGATGAGTCTTTCAAGATCTCTTCCTCTTCCGGGAAATCGAGCGGAGAGAGTATGAGAAATGACTTTTTTGCCGAGATATTTGCTCAAGTATCCCAGACACTTGAGCAAGATACGAGAATCGTCATAGCAGGTCCTGGATTCACAAAGAACGATCTCTATAGATATATTAAAGGTAGAGATCAAAAGATTGCAGATAGAATTATCTTAGAAGACGTCTCCTCCATAGGAGTATCTGGGTTTCAAGAGGCGCTTAGGCGTGGCGTAATCGAAAGAATCGTCAAAGAGAGCAGAATATCAAAAGAGGCTCGATATATAGAGATATTATTAGAAGAGATAGCGAAGAACGGTTTGGCCGCTTATGGAGAGAAAGAAGTAGAGAGAGCAGATGAATGTGGCGCGATAGAGACGCTTCTTATCTTGGATGAGTATGTAAGGGGAAAAAGAGAGTTGGGAGATACAGAAGATCAGAGATTTTCCGTCGGCAAATATTCCATTTGCCATATAGATAGATTTTTAAAGAGTGTAGAGGCTAAAGGAGGAAGGATCATAGTTTTTAGCTCCGATTTTGAACCGGGAAAGAAACTCGAAGGTCTTGGGGGAATTTCAGCAGTGTTAAGATTTAAGATCTAGTGGAATAATTAGATATCTTTACCCCTCAAATATTCTGCATATTCAACCATCTTAGACATTACGCGTGCGACCTGATCTGGCGTCTCGTAAACCGGGATTCCATTCTCCTCGAGTAGCCTGTTACTTTTCGATCCACTCTGAGTAAAAGTTCCTATGGCAATCACAGGTTTACCATATTTATTTTTTAACTTGATAAAATCGTTTATGATCGTTTCTTCCATCCATTCCATCATCTCAACGGAGATCGATTTAAAAAGATCTTGCATCTCATCGGATATCTGAGCGCTGATGGTGCTAAAGAGTGGAGACCAAACTTGAGGCAGGCAGACCACACTGTGGATGTCTTCCTGTCTTAATAATACCTCAAGTGACTTCGTTAAAGCTGAAAGGTCTCCCATAAATCCAGCTGTGACATCTATCGGGTTTCTATGACTCCAAAAATATGGTAAAAAGGTGTTTAATTCATTTATGCTTCCCTCTGTTAGTTTTGGTATCTCCAAACCATATTTAACGCAAGCATCCGCCATAAGTACACCCATTCCACCTTGAGCGCTTACTATACCGACTTTTTTTCCCATTGGGCGTGGTAACAGTAAAAATGCCTTTATCAGATCGATCATTTCCAGATGGTCTGAAACGCGCATGATACCCGTTTGTACACACATAGCATCAAAGATCATATCCGCGCCAGATAACGCACCCGTATGCGATGATGCCGCGGCGGCTCCTGCCTCTGTCTTTCCCCCTTTCAACACGACGAACGGTTTGTTCTTCGTCACCTCTCTTGATGCATCGATAAATCTCCTCCCCTTTCTAACTCCCTCGATATATGCCGCAACCACCTTTGTCTCGGGATCATCTGCATAATACTCTAAAAAATCCTCCATATGTAGATCTGCCTCATTGCCACTGCTGACATATTTATTGAATCCGATACCTTGACTGGATGCCATCAATGTGGTCAACGTCACGATGGTGGCACTCTGCGCAATCATCGATACAT
>CABGHH010000033.1 GCA_902158745.1 Candidatus Methanolliviera sp. GoM_asphalt | reverse complement strand
ATCAGAGATATCCCCGCTATTACCAATATAAGGAGGATGGCGCTCCAGAACTTCCCCTTGACGAATCTTTTACTAGCTGAAAGCGCACCCGTTGCCGATTCACCGCTGAGCATGACCGCAGGTATGATGAAATAGAACCATACGAGGAAGATAATTCCAGGTATGATGAATAGTATAAAACCACATGCTGTGATCAACGCCGCCAATATAACGGCGCCGATCAATGATGCCAGTCGTGGTACGACCTTGTTAAAAGTCTCTTTCAGCTTTATCTCCTTGCCATCCAACGCGTTCCTTGTCATTATGGGATACATACCCCAAACGATGACATCGATGATTACCGATACAATTACCGCAACGATCAAACCACCTATTATAGCGGATAGGGTTCCCGTCATTATACCCGGTAATATCAACGCAATTATTACGCCCTGTAGTACTCCCAGCAAGCTCATAATTACACCGGGTACCATTACGATCGGGTGTGATCGGACTATACCAAAGCTCTCGGATAGTGTCTCTCCGACACGGATTTTGGGCATAGTATTTGTAATTAACATTTTTAATATTTAAAAACTTCGCTCTTTGTGCTATTTGAATAAATCGTAAGTTTTTCATACTAACCAAATATATTTTAGAGTATAAAGGGTGGGATAAACGACGGAAAGAAAGAATAATGGCGGCAGAAATTGAGGTGAACAGAGGTAAAAAAGGAGGGGAAATACAAATTTTTAGATCTCTCACGTGATCACACAGACGATATGCTCAGAGAGAAAAGAAAAATTAGAAATAGCATTCAGACTCACGATGATATACAAAAAAATAGAAGGGGTATAATGATGCAAGATTGGATACCGTTGAAACTTCCAAACGAAAAACCCCTATAGGGTTTTGGACATACGTATATATTAACTATATCGGTTGTCAGTTGCTACTATTAAACGAATTATTTTTTCTCACAGCTCTCCACAAAATTTTTAGCGAAGGGAGTGAAGGAAGAAGCGTGGAAATGGGTATAAGACGCAAGTGTATTATATGTAAAAACACCATCTAAACCGTCTTTGATCCCTTCTCCCCGCGAAAGTTTTATTCTGAAATCTTTCTCACCATAAAAAACTACATTCGAGCGGTGGAATTCGTGCCCGAGAAAATTCTCCCCTCTTCTGCCAATAACGGCATCTTTTAAAAATCCTCCTCTAACGTAACCCACAACTCTCTTATCTCCGTTCATAGAGGCATAACCTCCTATCAGACCTGCCAGAGAATAAGAATCATTATTGACGTGCATCTCATCCATCAGATACATCAACCCGCCACACTCAGCAAAAACAGGCTTTTCACCCATACAAAAATCTCTAACCGATTTTAACATGCTTCTATTATCCTCTAATTCCTTTGCATAGACCTCCGGGTATCCTCCTCCTATGTATAAACCATTTACATCGGGGACTTCCTCATCATGTATAAGGCTAAAATAAATTAGCTCTGCCCCTGCCCTCTCAAGCAAATTTAAGTTGTCATAGTAATAAAAATTGAACGCCTCATCGAGGGCAACCCCAACTCTCACGATTTTTGGCAGCTCTTCTGAAAACAAACTTCTACCCTGACTCTTGCAAAAGTGTATCTCTTCTGAAGAATCAGCAATTTTTATAATTTCCCTTACATCTACATATCTTTCTATAAATTCCTCAATTCTTTCGATGGTCTTTAAAAAATTTTTATCTCTCTTCTTCCCTTCTCTTACAGGTATCAACCCGAGATGCCTCATCTCAATATCCAACGATCTCTCTCTTGGGATAGCTCCGAGAACCTTTAAATCCGTATATTCGTTCAAAGCATCGATCGTCTTCTTCTCGTGTCTCTCCCCGCTTAGATGATTTAGGATTACCCCCCCAAAACGAATATCAGGATCGAATACCTGATAACCCTTTGCCAAGGCGGCAACGCTTCTCGTGATACTTTTTGCATCTATGACGAGTATCACAGGAGTTTTTAGCATCTTTGCTATCTGTGCACTGCTACCCACATCATTTAATGCGGAATAACCTTCATAGAGCCCCCTAACACCTTCTATTACGGAAATATCTGCATCTTTTATTGCGTCTGAGAAGATGTCTAAGATTCTATTCTTGTCCATCAATAATCCGTCTATATTTCTACAAGGTCTTCCTGTGACAAATGTATGATAGCTTGGGTCTATATAATCCAAACCGACCTTAAATGCCTGAACATTATAACCCAAATCTCTCAAATTTGCCATCAACCCAACAGAAACTGTTGTTTTTCCAGAAGAACTTCTATCTCCGGATATAAGAATTCTCGGATTCATATAATTATCTTTGTTTCCTTTTCACTCCCCTTATTATCATTCAAAAACCGGGAGTTTTTGAGTTTGAAAATCTTTGATTTTCGATCATTCCAAACACTTCTCAGGATTGCCCCAAATTCTGATTCAAGGATCGTGTTGGCACCCATCGTCTTTGAATGCAGATCCATCTCAACGATGACGTGCTGGTGCTTCAATAGTTCTTTCATCGGTTCAACCTGTCTCGGACCATTAGTTATAGAGAATATTTCATAGTCTTCTCCACTAATTGGTACCGCATGCGGAACACCAGCGATTACCAAAAAATCTGCACCTTCCTCCTTTACTATCTCGGATGCCTTCTCCCCGGTGGAGGCGTATTCATCCAATCCTCCCGTTATATGATGGATCTCAACACCTTTCTCTACAAGCACTCTACTTATATTCTCCGCGTGTTTTCTTATTCTCGGTAGCCCAACGTCCGTGGAAAGGTTGGCAATATTTAAAATATCGTTTGAGACCTCGTTCACCGCGAGCATGATGTCTGCAAACATGTATGCAGTCTCCTTTTTGGCATTTAAAATACATATACCTTTCTTTCCATCTTTTATAACTTCTAACAGTCTCTTTGATACCTCATATTTTGAATCTCCTTTTAATGGAGTAATATAATCTTTATATGCAGCTCCATATTTCTCTTCAACCTCTGTGGCAAGCTTCATCATCCTCTTTTGCCTCTCAAACTCTTCTTCGTCCATAAATCCCCCATTAACGGCTGCCTTAAGCACGGCTATCACTCCAGCAGTATTCTCTTCGTGTCCGGCATGTATATCTACCGTCATCACAGGAATATCTAATCCTGCATCTTCTACTGCCCATTGGATATCCTCCCCCACAATCATGCTGGCGCACGTTCCCACTACAGCCGCAGTCTTTGGGCGGAATCGTTCAACCGATCTTCTGAGTGTGTCTATAAGAACGTCGTGACCTCCAAAGATGAATCTCTCCTCATCCATACCTGTTGTGACAACGGTTACGCCATCCTCCTCCAAAAGTCTGGCATGCTTAAAGCAACATCCAGGGGGACCATGAATCACAATCAGATCGATATCAAAGTCCCTAAGGGTGTATAACGCCGCCGCTATAGCGTTCGGTCTCGGATGAAGTGTGATCGTCTTACCTCCATATTTTTACAAAGGAGACGATTAGATCTCCTTTCTCTGCCATCGATAAAGCATATCTCATTGCGTCATCTAAAGTTTTCTTCCTTGCATAATCAAAAATTTCATCCCCGCGGTTAAGGTGGTATCCATTCCCAACGCAGACGAGATCATCAAAATATCTTTTGCATCTCGATAGAATCGTTCTGACATCCATAGGAGAAAAACCGTCGCAGATATATTCTGACTCTTCTCCTACTATCAAGAAAATTCTTTTGTATTTTCTATCTAATCTTGCAAATGCTAAAACATCCTCCAAATGATTCAACCTGGTTCCAGAATTGGAGTTATTCAATATTTCAATCCCTCTTTCCTTTTTAAACCCCATCCTGTTTTCTACGCCGGAAAAACCGTCCAAAAATTCTTTTATTTTATCTTCCCTTAAATTCAAAGATAGAGCAGCGGCAACGGAAGAGGATATCGGATAATCATAAAAATTTTTTAAAAAGAAAAGATCATCCTTGGGGTAAAAATCAAATCTTCCGCCGATCTTCTCCCCGTCAATCGTCTTCAGATCGTTATATACTATAGACATTTTAGAATTTTTTTCAGAGGCAGCTGAACTTTCCTTGTATACCGCATGTATGTTGCCTCCTTCTTCCCCAAAGGTATTCAAAGACGATTGCAAATCTTTGATCTGCAAACCTAAAAATCGGAGATTTTTAGATGAAGGTATTAAGCTATTCCCATTCAAATGTCTGAATAACTCAAAAGGAGCAAAGAGTAGAGAATTACCTTTGAGATTTTTTATCGAATCTAATTTCACCTCACTTGCCCATCTCGTATTTGATGCGATCATATAATCTTCTTTTAGGGAAGATAAGATATTTACGTCCCCGACACCGGCAAATCCCAAAGATGTCTCAAAGATGGCAAAGTCCGGCATAAATCCATCTTCTAGCGCTCTTTCTGCCACAGATAAAATATTTGCCGGGGCTATGCTACATCTTTCTACAATCTTCCATTCTTTATTGATATAATAAGTGCCCGAACTTGAATGGAGAAGAACGCTCTTCTCATCCCTTTTTAAAATTGAAGCCAATATAATCGCGGCGCTCGTCTTTCCGATTGTTCCCGTTATCTCAATCTTTATAGCGTCCCTCAAAAAATTTTTTAGATTAAAGATATCCTTAACAACAAGATGATGGCTCAATACCTCGCATCTCTCTTCTAAAGCCTTCTTTAAGAAAGGATTTTCTGGGCTTATGTGCACAGGAGCGATCACCGCATCTTCATTCGAGAATTTCGGAATATCTTTCCCTCTATAGATGTCTATCGCTTCGCAGTCAATCCCAAGCTCTTCCATCTCTTCTCTTAACTTACTCGCGCCATGTATCGTGTCCAATACATAAACTTCTCTAAATCTGCCTAAACGATCAAAGGTAAAAGTTTTTTGAATATCTCGCAACATCTTTTTGTATACCTCTCATGGCATGGCCTCTTTTATCCTATCCAATGCGATCTCCGCGAGTCTCTTATCATTCTCTATCGGCCTTGCATAAAAGATATCCACCTCTCTTCCATCAAATTTGATCTTACCCTTACTTTCACCATCTTCAAGCCCGAGTTCTCTTGGGATGTCTTTTAGTGTGTGGACACCTCGCGCTAAAAAAAGCGGAAATACCACGATCTTACTCACCCCTTTCTCTAAAAGCTTATCTATTCCATCTTTAATCTTAGGTTCCTGTAAATTTAAAAATCCAACTTCAACATTTTCAAATTCTTCTGAAAATTCACTTGCCGCGCTTTTCACCAATTCTTTGTTGTATTTTAGGCTGCTTCCGTGCCCCACGATCAGCAAACCGATATCCTCATCCATGATAATCCCTCTGCTCTACTATATCTTATATCCAGCCATATATTTATAACTATGGCTACATGTTCGTAATACTAGTTGTTACGAACTTATAATTTAAATTACACGACCATAGCTACGGTCACCTTATCCCTTATCGGTAAAAGTTTGATCTTTTCTCCCTTTTCGGTCAAAAATTCTTTTTTCACGTCAAAATAGCTTGAATCAAGCTCTACCTCATCTCCATCTATCTCAATTATTACTGTATCTCCTTCTGGTTCCATCTCTCTAAGCTTCTCTGCGACGATCTTTGAATCTTCCCTGAACTTGGGCCCGATCTTCTTCATATTCGGCATCACCTCAATTATCTTGCGGTTGAAGGTGGGTTTTGTCCGAAGGATTTTAACCTCTCTGGCGCCGACGGTTCCTTTGATATCGATCAGATCACCTTCGGAGAAGACGCCTGCCTCATCGTGTATCTCGAGAAGATTTACCTCTTTGTTGAGAGGTATCCCTTGATCGGATTTGTATCTCCTTATCGAGCTAACCAGATCCTTTACGATCTCTCCGATCTTGTGTGAACGTTCGTCGAAAGGTATCTTGGAATGATCTGGATAAGCCTGTAGATGAACGTATCTTTGAGGACTTTCTTCAAAGAGATGGGAATAGATCTCCTCTGAGATGTATGGCGTAAACGGTGCCAAAAGCCTCGATAAAACGTCTAAGGTGAGCTTGATTGTATATAGAGTGGAGGTATCTCTCTCTTCGTAGAGCCTCGACTTTACCATCTCGATATAGTTGTCAGCAAAGATGTTCCAGAGAAAGGATCTTATCCTCTTTATAGCATCGTCAAACGAGTAATCTTCTATATAACCTTCTATTTCGACCACAGTTTTATGCAATTCGCTTAACAGCCATGAATCGATCGTCTTTATTCTCTCTGGAATCTCTCCATCGTAATCTTTCAGGTGGATCATGCAGAACCTGAATACATTCCATAGTTTTCGGATAAATCTGGACGATGATCTGATATCTTCCCACCGAAATAAGATATCGGAACCGGGTCTTCCGGCAGATGCCGCCCATAATCTAAAGACGTCCGCTCCATATTTTTCCATTATCTCTTCTGGAGGTATTATATTTCCACGGCTCTTGCTCATCTTATAGCCGTCTTCTCCAAGAATCATCCCGTTTATGAATATTGTATCCCATGGCTTTTTACCAATGAGCTCTCTCGTCCTCAATATTGTATAAAATGCCCAAGTTCTTATTATATCGTGTCCCTGGGGTCTCAACTGTGTTGGCTTTATCTCCTCCTCGTTCTCACCGTTCCAGCCCGCCACGTTGATGGCAGAAAGAGAACTATCCATCCATGTGTCCAGAACATCTTTCTCCGGTATAAACTCGTATGACCCACATTTATCGCAAGGATCATTTGGTTTCGTATTATTCGGGTCAAGCGGAAGCCATTCAACTTTAGCGACCTTTGCCTCCCCGCAGTTTGCACAGTACCAGACAGGGATCGGTGTGGCAAAGACCCTCTGTCGTGATATGCACCAATCCCAATCCATTGACTCCGTCCAATTTTTTAGCCGATGAAACATGTGCTCTGGTATCCATCTAATTGAGCGGGCGGTCTCTATGATCCCGTCCTTATCCACCTTTAGGAACCATTGAACCTCGGACAATATCTCGATTGGGGTGTGGCACCTCCAACAATAACCGACGTTCTGCTCGATCTTCTCCCTTTTAATTAATATTCCTTCCTTCTCCAAATCTTCTATCACCGCTCTTCTGCATTCTTCGATCTTCATCCCTTCGTATCTTCCGCAAAGAGACGTCATCCTTCCCTCCCTGTCAATCGCCCTTCTCGTCTCCAATGAATGCTTCTTCCACCACTTCACGTCTTGTTTGTCCCCAAACGTACATATCATTACGATACCGGTCCCGAAATCTGGATCCACCTCTCCATCTGCAATGATCTCTACCTCTTGACTAAAGAGGGGGACACATACCTTCTTTCCGATCAAATCTTTATGCCGCTCATCGTTTGGGTTTACAGCAACGGCAACGCAAGCCGAGAGTAATTCCGGTCTCGTCGTTGCTATACTCACCGATTCAAAGTCAATATAATTTAATTCGGTCTCTCTTGACTCATACTCTACTTCGGCGAATGCTATTGCCGTCTCGCATCTGGGGCACCAATTGACAGGGTGTTCGTCTCGATAGATCAAATTTTTCTCGTACATCTTGACGAAAGATATCTGCGTCTTCGCATAATACGCCGGAAGCATCGTTATATACTCTCTGCTCCAATCGATAGAGAATCCAAGCCTGATCATCGTTCTTCTCATCTTCTCTATATTTTTTGACGTTAAATCTTCGCATATCCTTCTGAATTCTTCCCTCGTGAGCTCGTTCTTGGTTATGTTGCATGTCTCTTCTGCCTTCACCTCCGTCGGCAGGCCGTGACAGTCCCATCCTTGTGGAAACATCACGTTAAATCCCTTCATCCTCTTATATCTCGCTATGAAATCTATATAGCACCAATTTAGAGAGTTTCCTATGTGAAAATCTCCTGTAGGATACGGAGGAGGCGTATCTATAATAAAATTCTCTTCATCCGATCTCTCGCCAAAATAATACATCTCATCTTTCCAATCTTCAATCCATCTCTCCTCAATTTCTTTGAACTCATAATCTTTTGTTATCTCGGACATCTAAAAATCTCCGATTTTTAGGTGTTCTCTCTTTCCATTTCCATCTTTCCATTTTTGAGCATATTTCCATCCCAAAAAGAGGTGTGATGCCCTATTAAATAAATCTTTTCAGCAATCTTGTGTTGTCGGATGATCCAATCTTTTATCTTTTCACCTTCACCATCTAACCCTTGTGGAAGAAGATGGAAGAAATTGGAAAGAATATAATGAGAGGTTAGTAAGAAGGGAAGAGATCTTATTAGATTTGGATGAAACGTGGGGTAATTTGATACCGTCAAAGGAGATAAGGGCATTTTGCGAAAAGTATATATACAATGAATAACCAGATAATATATGGGGTAAATTAGGCGGCATCCCATCCCCTTGTTATTCCGCCCGATTTCTCCATTTTCTATTTTTTGTTCAATTATATTCATTAACGTTAAATAGATAAAAAACGGATTTAAACGAGCTAGAAAAGCGTAGAGAAGAATTGAGGAGGAAAAGGGCGTTTACAGAGAAATTATTGGACTCTATTCCCATTTCGACGATCATAACAACGGTTGACGGGGATATGGTAAGCGCAAACAAAAGATATAAATCCTATCTGGACAGATCGGGAGAAGCTTTCGAAGGGCAAAGAGGTGGAGCGATTCGATCTGCCGCATCAAAACAAGACTGGGAGAAAAATTATCGTATCGGCAAGCGAGGTGCCACTCAAAGATTCTTATGGTAATGTTATCGGCAGTATCTTTGCGGCTCAAAATATAACGGAGCTTGAGATTCTACCATGGTGGTATCGAGAACATAGGTTTCATATCTTTTTGCCTCCAAATTATCTGATTCCTTCCACAGCGAAGTATTCTTGAAATATTTCATCCAAATTGGTTCTTTTATCTCTATAAAACTGATGTTTGTAGTAAGAAGCACACGATTCGAACCTACTGGTATGATAAAAAGGTTTATAGATTACCATCTCAAATTTGTAGATATTGTTATCGAGAATGGATTTAAGGACACATACTGTATATAGAAAGAATACTACGTTTAAACTTTCATCCGGCATGTTCGTGGTCAAGATTGGAGGAAGCCTTATAAACTATAGAAGAGGGATATTGAGAGAATTGAAGAGTTTTTCCCGCAAGAATCATCAAAAAATTGTCATTGTTCCGGGCGGAGGGATATTCGCCGAGATGGTGAGAAGGTTTGATCTGGACGATGATTCTGCCCATTGGATGGCAATTCTCGGAATGAACCAATACGGCTATCTTCTCTGCTCTGAATCTGGTATAAAAACGGTGGAATGTTTTGAAGATGCGAAGAAGATAGATATCGCAATCTTCCTCCCATACTTGTCTCTAAAGAGAGCAGACGAACTTCCCCACAGCTGGGCGGTTACCTCTGATTCGATAGCCGCCTGGATCGCGGAGAAGATGGAGAGAGAATTGATAATAGCCACAGATGTGGAGGGTATTTATAATAAAGATGGTCGTTTGATGAAGAGGATAGGGGCAAAAGAACTCTTGAAGATAGGAAAAACGTGCGTGGACGATTTTCTACCGAGATTTCTATTGGAAAAAGATATGACGTGCAGGGTATTGGATGGAAGAAGGTCAAAAAATATAATCAAGGTGATGAGAGGAGAGAACATTGGAACCGAGGTTCTACCGTAAACCCGTCGCCTCTACTTTCTCCTTTCTTTATCGATAGAATAATACGAGTAATGCGTATAATACGAGCTCATCTTTTTTACCTCCTCCTCTCTCAATCGTTTCTTTAATATTTTGTTCGTCGAGGTCTTTGGAAATTCGTCTCGAAACTCAATATCCTTCGGAACCGCATACGGGGGAGTCCTGCTCCTCAAATAGTCCATTATATCTTCTTTCTTCATCCTTCCTTTGTAATCTTGGGTTGGAACGATGAAAACTTTTAATAGATCACTCCCAGGTCTTCCCGGGTCAGGATAGCCTATTGTTGCAATTTCTTCCACGCCCGGATAGTTGCACAATAGGTCATCTATCTCACGTGGATATACCTTGTATCCAGAGACGTTTACCATCTCCTTCACCCGATCGATGATGTACGTTCTCCCCCATCCATCGATGGTTACGACATCTCCCGTGTGTACGTATCCCTCCTCATCGGTTCCAGATCCTACATCCGGCCAATATCCGACCATTCTCCAAGGAGCTTTTATACACATCTCTCCTGTTAATCTTTTTTTCACAACCTTCTCCATAGGTATCTCGTCTTCGGTCACCACATCTATAATCTTTATGTCTGCGTCCACACACGGCACTCCGATCGACCCCATGATCTCCTTTTCCCTACCTGATGGAGTTACAAGCGTGTTTTTAGATATAAACATTATAATCTTATTCGACAGCAACCCGATCTCGTCCGGTCCCACCATATTTAATATCCTTTTTATCAACGAAGAGACGCCAATCGTCTTTAAGAAATTATTGAAGAGATGGAATGCCTCTCCGGCGTTATCTTCGTTGCCAAAAAGTGGTACGAAGACGGAAACCATCGATGGGGCATGCGTAACGGGGGAAAATTCTGCCAGTCCATACCCCTCTACCATTATACTTCCCGTATTCTCTTCAAAATGCATATGAGTCGTTGGAGCAAGGGGCATCGAACCTGATAAGGCAATTAATCCGAGGTCTTCTACCTTCTCCGCAAGCTTCATGTACTGTGCCGGGGCACCTACGGTGAATAACGGATGGTATTCTCTTGCCAACCGGATAAATTCATTCATATCTCGCGGATCTGTCACCAATAAAAGCGCATACCCATGTCTGAGCATTAGAATCGTCATCCCATGCCCATACATGTGGAACTGTGGCAGGGGCATGAGCACCCTGACGATTCCCTCAAACAGATCAGCAATTGATGACGGAAGGAGAGATCCAAAAAAACTTGTTGTATGTGCTATCGAGTTATAATGGGATAACATTACGCCTTTTGGAGTCCCGGTGGCTCCTCCTGTGAAGGATAATACCGCGATGTCTCTCTTTGGGTCTATATCCACATTAGGAGGCTTCGGAGGATATTTTTTGATCAGATCGGTGAACCAGATCACTTCTTCTTCATCTTTGTGTTCTGGAGGATTAGAAGAGTAGTCTTTCGTGTGCGTGATGATTATCTTCTCCACTCCGGTGCTATTCGCTGCCTCCTTGACCTTCTCGATCACGTCTCTATCCTTAACGTTCGTGTGGCAACATATCACCATCCGGCACTCCGTCCTCGTGAATTTGTCGATCAGACCATCAACAGAATCTATCACGCTTCCGAGTAAGTGTATTGCACCGATCTTCGGTATCGCCATATCTGCTATGGCAAATTGTATCGACGTCTGAAGAACGGTTGCGACGACGTCCCCCTTCTTAATACCGAGATCCGCAAGCGCCGTTGCGAGCCTGTCAACGTGTTCTTTCAGCTCTCTGTACGTCATCTCGTAGTCGAACTGGACGAGTGCCAGACTGTCCGGATACTTACTTGCAGGTTCGTCAAGATGAAATTCTGTGTACGACGTCTCAGGATACGGCTCGAAGGTTTCTGGCAGGGCTAATGTTTCATATAATCTTATCCAAGGCTTTTTAAGGTATTTGTTTTCCATTAAATAGTTCTCCTTTATATTATTTACTTCTATTTATCATTCCTACTTAATTTATAATGACTTTATATTATATAAGTTTTTCTTTATGCACAGTAGTTCCGAATGCATGTGCCTCTTACCCAAAAATTACGTTTGGCATCCCATTTTTAGAGCAAGTGGGTCAAAAAATCTTTTGGATCTTTTGGAGATACAGACAAAATGATTAAAAACCCTCCCTTTCCGATGAAAAGCACTAAAAAAAGTTAGTTTAAGGCGATAGCTTCAGCTAAGGTGTTCTCTTCCATAACTCACCTTTACACACCCTGTCTGTTGATTCTCCACCGGCACAGTCCGAAAATCTAGTGATGGTTTGTTCTTTTTCTCCTGACGACTTCGTCGTGGGATCCCAAAAATCGAAGATTTTTGAGGACATTGAAAATTTCATTGAAAATTCTCCAGAAATAATATAAGCGAAAAGCTCCTTCAGAAATGTTTATAATTCTGAAGGAGCATATGAGCTATGACCAGAATAACCCTCAACTTACAAAACTTTTCGCAGAAAGATGCTTTAATACAGATCTTTGAAA
>CABGHH010000032.1 GCA_902158745.1 Candidatus Methanolliviera sp. GoM_asphalt | reverse complement strand
ATATAAAGCTCTCTGCAATGAGGAGAGCTGGAATGCTCAAAAAACCTGAGAAAACCTTGCTTGAAGTATTCTTGAAGTTCATTCCCTTTTTAAATCCTGGATAACTTTTTGTCTATTTTTGGGTTTATCAAAGAGTAATCTAATAGCGATAGCTATCCCTTTTTTTATGATAAAAATGAACTGTTTTCTGGTTTTTCACCATTATCTGAAATATAATGATGAGAAATATAAAAAAATTGTGTAAAATATGTTTTAAAATCTTCTAACATGCAAAAAATGGCTATTGAAAAATGTGAAAAAGTTGAAAATCACTAGAAAAATCGATAGTGCCGGTCAACCAATAGAGTTAAATATTGGAAACACCGTCGGTAGGTAGATATGTTAAATAGATCATGGTGGGATTGAATTGAGGTCTGAAAAAGAGTTGGAGGTGGCATAGAATGTTTAACACCGGGAGGGAAAAATGAAAAGATTTCTTGCCGTTTCTCTTGTGATTGCTTTTTTGCTTTTTTCTTCAAAAGGGAACACTATCCAGGCCCGAGGAAGATTTTGATATAAACTACCTTTTTCATCCTCGATTGTTCGAGGAGCATGCAGGGGCGTATGGATGAAGGAACAAAATTTGATATGTCCAGGGATATTTTGCTTGATTACCTAAAGGAATTAAAAGATAAACCATTAAACATTGCTATCAGGGTCTATGGTTCAAAGGGTGGAGCGTGTGAGGATACTGAGCTTATCTTTCCATTTGTAAAGGCTAAAGATATCAATTTTGATGATCTCGCAAAAATTTTGCAAGGGCTTGGGCCGATAGGACAAAATACACCCATAGCTTATTCTTTTACAAAAGCAGAGGGGGATTTCATAAATAAAGAGGGTGAAAACAACTACATTGTTTTACTCACTGATGGCATTGAAACCTGTAGGGGTGATCCCTGTAAAGTAGCCGAGGAAATATTTGCATCGAGTGCGAGAATAAAAGTTAATACCGTAGGTATAAAAATTGATGAGAAGGGGTTGGCTGAACTTAATTGTATTGTGAAGCCATCTGGAAGTTTAGTCCTTAATGCTGAAACTGCCAGTGAACTTCTTTCTAGCTTGAAGGAAGTGGTGGAAGTGGGCTATCAATCCAATCTAAGGATAAAAATAGTGGATAAAAATGGAAAAAATTTATATTGGGGCTGGGATTACAACTGTCCTGATGAAGATATTCCTTGCAAGTTAGCTGCAGTGCAGTCTCCTGCTGGTTGGTGGATGTGTAAGTTTTTGCCGGGGCATTACATATTCACGATTGAAAATTGGTGGGGGGATGAAAAAAAGTTTGAAGTTGATTTGTGCGAAGATAAAGTAGAGGAGATAGTTGTTACTTTCGATCGTGGTGACATTGCAGAATATCAGTATAAGCCTTATGGAGTGATACACACAAATGTGATTGATAATGAATATGAGAATGAAAAATTTCTTATATTTTTATGTATGAATGAAAAGTGTAAAAGAGATAATCTTAAAAATTTCATCGGAGGTGGAAGTTTTCAGAACTTCTGTGGAGGAAGAACTATGACATGGGAAGATGTTACCCAATTTGCTGAATTTATCGCTCCCCCAGGAACTCATGAAGTCTGTGTTTACAACTATAAAAGGGATGAAGCCTTACTTACTGGCGACTGAAGTGTTTGAATCCTGCCCCCGGTAGCTCCCCACTACCATCGATCACCGAAGAAAAGATTAAAATAGGGTAGCGGAGCTGATAGTTTTTTTATGAAAGGTGCTATAGAGAGATCTGATAACGTTCTCATCAAATCTCATAACCTCAGGAATTACCTTATATCTACCGGGATCATATTCGCCGCATCGATCGTTTCTGGAATACTCTTTGCCATCTTCTACTCCACATCGGACGGCATCATCCTCTCCCTTCAACAACTCTTTGAACCCCTTATGGATATACCAAAATATGAGTTGATGCTCATTATCTTTGAAAATAATCTTCTAACAAGCTTTTTAGCAATCGTATTCGGAATATTTTTTGGAATTTTTCCCATTCTTGTGTTGGTTGCCAATGGATTCATCCTTGGAGACCTCTCCTATCATGTCTATTTAGATAAAGGAATTTATTACGTTCTCGCAGGCTTACTCCCGCACGGAATATTTGAACTTTCGGCGGTGATCCTCAGTTGTGCCCTCGGAATAAGACTTGGTGCTATCTTTTTGAATCGTCTGTTGGAGAAGGCTGCTCCCGACTTAAAGCAGTCATTCATAAACAGCTTGAAGATCTTTCTTTGCCTCGTAATACCTATGCTCTTGCTCGCCTCTGTCATAGAGGTCTGGATAACACCAATCATCGTAGGTTCTTAAACGTATTCAAATCGTCTCCAGATATGCGTTTAGATCTTCATAAATGATATTTCCAACAACGATCGTAGCATACTTTTTCATCTCTTCTGCCTTCTCCTTGTTATCGATTCCGCCGCCATAGAAGAGTTTTGACTCTTTTAGAGAGTTGCTGACCGCCCTAACTATCCTCTTATCTCCATATATCCCGCTGTATTCTATATAAATAATAGGAAACTTGAAGAACTTTTCGGCCATCACTGCGTAGGCAACCGCCTCCTTCTCGTTCAGATCACATCTTGATCCTGTCAATCTTCCAACGGCCGAGTGCTGATTCAAGACGATATACGCCTCTGGAACCACTTTATTCCAGGGAACATCAAAATTCTGCACCCAATCCTTGTGAATACCACATATCCATCTATGATTCTCGGTATTGATCACGGATGGGATGAATAGATAGTCAATATCTTTGAGGATATAATCCGGAGAAGATGGTTCCTGAATCTTCGGAATGTCATAATCTCTGATCATCTCCAATAATTTAAACACCTTCTTCTTCGTTACCCCCATCGTCCCAGATAGCATAACGGCATCCGTTCCACCATTCATCACCGTCTTCACGATCTTTTCCGTGTTATCTTTATCTGGATCCAACTTAGTTATGTGTCTCCACTCGTTCAAACGCATTCTTTCCGTTCTATTCTTTTTTTTATTTTATCTTTTATTTTATCTTTTTTGGGATAGCGACATCGTTCGTCATGACGCTATGAAAATTATATCATAATCTAAATATTTGAGAAAAAACATAGAGATTAGATGAATCTCTCCTTCACGAGAAGTTCGCCGTTTAGGATCGCAGCTCCCGCCGCTCCTCTTACCGTATTATGACCAAGGGTTATATACTTTATTCCGCCGAAGTCTTCTCTTACTCTACCGACGGATATCGTCATTCCTCCGCCCATATTTCTGTCCAACCTGGTCTGTGGCCTATCCTCCTCATCATGAAGATATATCACCTTCTCCGGTTCAGAGGGCAGGTCTTTCAATCCAGGATCGAAACTCAAAAATTCCCTCTTCACGTCTTCTGCCGATATCTTCTCCCTCATCTTTATCCAGATTGCCTCCAGATGCCCGTCTATCACCGGAACCCTGTGGCAACTCGCGCTGATCTTTATCTTTGCATTCTTTATCTTCTCTCCGTCGAATTCACCAAGCAACTTCAGCGGTTCTTCTTCCATCTTCTCCTCCTCTCCACCTATATATGGAACCACATTATCCAGGATACTCATCGATGAAATACCCTCATATCCTGCTCCAGATACCGCCTGCATGGTGGAAACCCGTATCTCTTCGATATTAAATTTCATCAGAGGTTTAAGCGTCGGCACCATCGCGATCGTCGAACAATTTGGATTAGTTATTATAAAGCCATTCCATCCTCTCTTCTTCCTTTGAACATCTATAAGACCCAGATGCTCTTTGTTCACCTCTGGGATGATGAGCGGAACATCTTCTTTCATCCTATTGGCGCTTGCGTTGCTTGAAAGGGCGAAGCCACTTCTCGCAAAATCAGTCTCTATCTTCCCAGCCAGATCTGCCGGAAGTGCCGAAAATACCAGATCTGCATCGATCTTCCTCGGATCCATCGGAAGAACTTCTTTCTCTGCAAAATTTTTCGGTATCTCCGTATCGAGTCTCCAGGGTCTTGCATCTTTATATCTCTTTCCCACGCTCCGTTCGGATGCTGCCAGACACTCGATCTTAAACCATGGGTGATTCTCCAAAAGTTGGACGAATCGCTGCCCAACTGCACCTGTTGAGCCGAGAATGGCGACCTTCTTCTTCATGAAAGACCTCTTTTATTTGAAAATTGATTATTTGGATGGAGACGTTCTTTTTGGAGTAATCTTCCCAAATTACGCCCCAAACTTTTTACTTCTATTCGTGAGATCCAGGAGCGTGGGCATCAGATCTCTACCCCTTATTCTGCCCAATCCCCCTTTGGCGCAGTTAAATTCATCAAATTTGTTTATTGAATCGCTTCTGACCCCTTCTCCATGAATGCAGATCGGAACGGGGTCACCCGTGTGGTCTCCAATCGCTACGGACGTGGTATGATCTGCAGTAATAGCGATCACAGTATCTTCCAATCCAAGCAATCTCTCGAACGCTTCGTCGATCCTCTCAAAAAATTCTCTCTTTTTAGCAAAATTTTTGTCATGCCCCGCTTCATCGGTCCCCTTTATGTTCATCAGGACAAAATCATGGTTCTTTAGAGACCTCAATGCGTTCTCAACCTTTTTATTTACGTTGGAATCTGTCCCTCCTGTTGCCCCCTCTGTAGAGACAAAATCAAGTCTGCATATCCTTGAAATTCCTATGACCAATCCGGCTGCTGCCACGACGGCGCCCTTCAATCCATATCTCTCTTCAAATCTCTCAATCTCTGGCAGGATACCGGCGCCCCTCGTTAAGATCGCGTTGGCTCTTGGAAGACCTTTCTTGGCTCTCTCCTCATTTACAGGATGTTTTGATAAGACCCTGATGCTCTGTTCTATAAAATCATTCAGTATTTCAGCCGTCTTCTCCGAACCTTTCTTTAATGCTTTAGACTCTTTTATTTGCATTCCGTCTTCTTTAGGATCTGAAGCGGTTACATCTCCGCCTAGTCCATCTCCCCGAAAAACCAAAGCAGCTCTATGCCCGGTAGATCTTTTAAAGATGAAATCGACATCTAAATGAACTTCTTCATCTATCGCCTTCGCGAGTTCTTCCGTCTCTCTGATCCTTCCTGCCCTTCTGTCTATGATCTTTCCGTCCTCCAACGTGGCGAAGTTGCATCTGAATGCGACATCCCCTCTTTTAACGTCTATTCCCGCTCCGGCGGCTTCTATCGGGCCACGACCTGTATAAACCTTATAGGGATCGTAGCCCAACAGAGAGAGATGACCTGTGTCTGATCCTGGTGGTATGCCGGGGGAGATCACATCCATCATGCCTGATATACCTTCTTCTGCTAGAATATCCAGATTTTCTGTTTTGGCACTGCTTAGCGGGGTTTCTTCTCTCCCATCTATCATCAGCGGTCTATCCGCGCCCCCGTCCAGGACGATCAGAAGAATCTTATCTGGTATCATACAGTCTCTCTTTAATCATGCGGAGACGGCAGACGACTCTGGCTGACTTTTTAAAGCAGTGTAGGATACAAACTCACTTTTGCCTATCTCCACCCTTCTAAGTGGGTATATGACTTTAGCTCCTTTATATATATCGGATGCCAATTTGCCCAGGACGACTCCCTGCATGAACTGGTTAAAATCAAGCTTTTTTGCACTATTCTTCACCGTTTCTTCCATGATCGCTCTTATCTTCTCTTTTTTTGTCGTCTTAACCCTCCTCAACGTAAAACAGTGCGGCTTAACCCTCACCGTGTAACCGTCCTTTGTGGTGACGAGAAAGTTTCCAGCTATCATCGACATTTTCCGTCTAACGAGACTCCTCATATAATCTTGCGTGAGCTCGTGGGATATAAACACGGTGTATGCCTTATCTCCATCCACGCGCTCTATCTGAAAGGTTAACTTTATGTTCTGTTTAGACCAGTCATTTATGAGATCCGCCAGTGTTACTTCTGCTTTTCTTCCGATGAGTTTATTGGGATCATCCGTTATCGTCTCTTTCAGCTCTGTCTTCCCAAATATCTCTGGAGCTATAATTTTATACCATCTTTTTTGTTTCCAGGTATCTATAGTCTTTTTAACTTTTCTTACCATGATATCACCTCTTTTTTGGCCATTCTAAAGTTTTTGGAATCTTTGGCAACTCCTTTATCCTCTCTTTGATCACAGGGGGCCAGTCTTTGAGATCAAAACCATGATGAGTTAAAAATGCCGCCACCCATCTGGAGAGTCCTAGACCGACACATCCCGTCCAAACCGTTCTCGAAGGAGACTGTATAGAGAATCCTTGCACGAAATGGGTGCCATGAATATTGACCGAACCGACAGATACAGATCCTCCTTTAGATTCCACTCTCACCTCGTATTTTGGAATATCTGGATATTCTATATCTCTCTTCTCCTCCTTCAAACCCTCAAGGTAAAAAGGATCATCTCCGACTTCTACGTACCAGTTGAATTCCATCAGATCGAGTACTCTCATATATGCGTTTAGGCATTCCTGCGCAGTTTCTTTGACCTCTTCTATAGTTCCGATGAATACCATCTCTAATCTTTGAAACTCATTGACTCTATCGAGCCCCTTTGCCGCACCCCCTTCCCATCTGTAGGTGAAGCCAGATCTGTCGAAGACCTTTATTGGAAGCTCAGTTATGTCAACCATCTCGTGAGAGAAGAACTGATAAAATGGTTCGCATTGCGCGGGAGCGAGGACGTAAGCCGGATCCTTCAACCCCTCCTTTAGTGTATCAATTGGAATGTCTCTTCTTATTGCAAGTTCCCTCTTGAACCGCTCAAATATCTTTGGATCTCGCTTGGGGGGAGAGACGTAATACATCCCCTCGGGTAGCCCCTCTAAATACCGCATCTTCTTCATAACCTCCAGAGGGATCAATTTAGGAAATAAGACCTCAGAGAAACCGAGTCTTTCCGGGATCTCTTCAACTGCGACATCAGCAATCGTCCTGAATAATTTTGCATAAGGAGGCAGGTATGTCCACTGTCCCTTTCCGGGAAACCTCTTTACCCAGCCAAGCTCTTCAGCAAGCTCGGTTGCATCCTGATCGAGGGATAAATTTTTTTTGCTCTTGCACTCGTAAAGTCGAGTCCCTGGTCTCACCTTTGAGACCATATATACCAACTCTTCCTTCTCTTCTCCTTGAATCAATTTGATTATTTTATCTACTGAATGAGACCTCAGATCGCCCTCTGAAAGTTCATTAAAGATTATCTTTAACCCCTCTCCTATCTCGATCTTCTTTACCTCAGGCACGTCTGAGAGAAGGTCTTTTATCTTTTTTACGTCCGCTCCTTCGAGATCAACCTCGATCTCATAATCTTTTGCCTGCATCCCCCTCAAACCGATGTGATAGCTTTTCCCCAAAATTTCTCTTAAGGGGTTATAGAGCCTTATAAAAGCGTCATGTGCCCTTACATATCTATCCGATCTTATTTCTAATGATATATCGTCATTGGAGACATGCCAATCCACCACCTTTGCCCCTCTATCCTCTGGGGCACCTCGCACGAGCAGACCTTGGTTAGCATCTTCTATGAAACGTGCAATATCATCTATCGCCTTTTCCGCATTCCCACTGGCATTAAATATGCCCTTTAAATGAAAATTTAATTCCATCTTATAGCCCCAAAAGATCGAAGAGATCAGTCACGATCTTAATGTTCATCAGCAGATCATCCGTCGTGGATAGCAATGATCCAACGGAAGGGGATTCTATAAAAATCTCCACTCCTCTTTCATCTGTGCTGGTTCTTATGCTTGGAAGGTTATCCTGCCCTACCGATTCTTCTATCAGTCTCGCAGATATGCTCTCTATATAAATTCTCCCTTTAATATTCATCTTATCTGCTTACCTATCATCGCGTCTGCGATCTCTAAAAACTTCTCCTCTTTTCCGGTCGGAATACTTGCCCCGGAGGCTATCTTATGCCCACCTCCAGATCCCCCAACTTTTTCTGCAGAGATCTTCATCGTTATGGATAGATCTAATCCATCATCGATCAATTTATCCGTTCCCCTCGCCGATACCCTTATCTTATTCTCCTTTTTGTCCTCATTTAGAACCAGTATAGGAAGATCGGGAGATATATAGCGAATTATGCTGCTTGCAATCTCTCCGGTAACCCCTTTGTTCTCTATCTTCATATATTGCAGGTTATCTCCTCTTTTAAGTCTCTTTTTCAGATCCTTCAATTCGGTTATTATCCTAATTTTAAAGTCCATCAGGCATTTTTTTGCCTCTTCCATAACAGATAGATCTTTTAAACAGAGAGAAAGGGCCAATCCACTTTTTCCCATCTTACCACAAGAATTGAGTAGATCCATGAGAAATAATAAATTTTTTACACCACCCCCTCTTATCGAGTATATCTCTCCAACAAAAGATCGTATCGCATCGGGAGAGGCGTGTTTAACCAATTTCAAGGTTAAGGCATCGCAAAGAACGCGCATCTCTTCTTCAGATAGGGAAAATATCTCTCCTCCAATATTCAGTTCGTTTAGAAATTCTTTGACCTTATCTTCTTCTCCAGAGAAATCGAAGTACGGATCGACAGAATAGGTAAGTCCATCTAACAAGTCCTCCCCGCCGATTTTAGCTCCCTTTTTTATCTCTATTATGTCATTCGCCAAAGCCTCATCTCGGATAGATCTGTTGCCGCCTATCATCTCCTGTTTATCTCCTAATGCTCCAACAAGAGCTAAATAAGATAGATCTTTGTTATCACCCAGGGCTCTTGCGACCAGATAACTCACCCCAGATGCGGAGAGTTCCTTGCCCCCGTCCATCCCCACCAAGTGAGGATTCACGTGTAAGATATCTTCTGCATTCACAGATTCATGGGGTATATGGTGATCCAGGACGATCATCTTCCTCCCGTATCCTTCCAATTCTCTTATATTATTGCTCCCCATGTCACAAAAGACAACCAGTTCATCATCGAAGACGTCCTCTAAAACAGATTCACGAAAAGATTTGAGGATAGAGACTTGAAAACATCTTTTTTTCCTCAAGAGCGCGTTACATAAAATCCCGGCGGCGGCTATCCCATCTGCATCGTTGTGAGAAAATATGTGCACTCTTCCCTTATAATCCTCGATGAGCCTTGCCGCCCTTTCTGATCGCTCTATCAACTCTTCCATAAAATTATCTGGAGATGATCATCTCCGCCCTATCTATACTGTATCTCCAATCCTCTGGAAGTGTTCCCTCTCGCTTGTAGTATTTGACGAGCCTTCTTATCTTTGCCTCCGTTAGATGTAATGCCCTCTTATTGTGAAGATCCTTTCTGTGTACATCTAAATGTTTTTTAAGTCGTATGGCCTTAATCATAAGGTTCTCTAAGTCTTCTGGCCTTTCTGAAGCCACCTCTTTCTCTTTAAGAAATTGAGTTATCCTTTTTCCTAAAACCAATCTTGCACTCGGTACGCCGTATGCGTCCCTTAGAGCCATGCCTATCTCACTCGTCGATTTTTCATGGGATCTTAAGTCGAGGATGATCTTTCCCAACTCCTCTGGGTCTTTAATCGACCATTCTGGTGGCTCAGTTCTATAGGGACGGGTCGATCCCGCCTTCCCCTTTCTTCTCGTGTGCATCCTTGCCATATTTTATCTTCCCTCCAACCAATCTATAAAATCGTTCAAAGCTCTCCTCCTATGGGATATCTTATTCTTATCCTCAATTGATATCTCTGCAAATGTTTCTTCACCATATAAAAATATTGGGTCAAAGCCAAATCCGTACTTTCCGCACTCTTCTTCTGATATCCTTCCCCGCACCACACCACTGAAGAGATTGCTATTACCATCCTCATCGCAGAAAGATATAACGGATTTGAAATACGCCTCTCTATCAGGATTACCCGATAATAATCTCAAAATCCCCTCATCTCCGATTGTTTTAAAGGCATAAGCAGAAAATACGCCCGGAAATCCATTTAGAGAATCTATGAAGAGGCCAGAATCCTCCAAGAATAGATCTCCTCCAAATTTTTCCCAAAGATATTTAACCCCATAATTGGCCACTTCTTCCAGTTCAAAAGATTGTATCTCCGGGTATCCAACATCAAACCTCTCAATCTCAAATCCACGTCCCTCTAATATCTCTCTCGCCTCTCCAAACTTCCCCTCGTTTGAGGTGACAAATCTAATCTTTTTATTTATATCTACCCCTCCTCTCAATCTCCTCTACCCTCTTTAACACACTATTCGCCTCATCCTCCCCCAAAACTCTTTTATAACCTTTTATGAATGAATTTTTAAGCTCCTCGTGATCGTTATACGTACTCTTCAACATCTGGAAGAGCACGTGGATATCCACGCCTCTTGCCTCCGTCTCCGTATCGTACCTCGATAGGCCGAAGTCTATCAGATAAATTCTATCTTCGGAGTCGGAATATATCATGTTTGACGTCGTAAGATCTCCATGAGCGATTTTGCCTCTGTGAAGTTTTCCAACAATCTCGCCGGCTTTCTCCATCATCTGCTCGTCCACTATATCTCTTAAAGTTTCTCCCTTGATGAATTCCATCTTTATCTCGTCATCTTTTAGATCGAGGATGATAGGTGTTGGAACGCCGGCTCTTCTCACGTCAGATATTATCTTTGCCTCCGTTTTTGTCCTCTCCTCTATTATAGCGTCGTCCAGCGCCTTCACCCTATATCTCTTTGGGAGTCTCTTTTTTATCACCTCTCCCATGTTTTTGTCTAAATATATCGTTGCTTCGGCGCCTCTAATTAAAACCACGGTATCTCCGCCTCATCCGGTCTAAAATTGGGTTTAACAGAGGATCTCTCTATCGGAGTTGCCATGCCGTTTTTGAGCATCAGAAGTCCGGTATATGCAATCATCGCCCCGTTATCACCAACATATCTCCTATCCGGCACAAAAAATTTCACTTCCCGTTCTTCACATACGGTCTCAAGCATCTCTCTAAGACGCAAATTTGCTCCCACCCCACCCACCAGGAGAAGTTCATCTCTTCTCGCATAAGAAAGAGCCCTCTCCGTGACCTCGGTGAGCATCGAGAATGCGTTCTCTTGAAAGCTGAAGGAAAGATCTTCCAATGAATTTTCTTTTGATTTTGAAGTAGCGGCAGTTACCAAACCAGAGAAAGAGAAATCCATGCCCTTTACAACGTAGGGTAATCGTACATACTCCTTTCCTCTTTTGGCCAATTCTTCTACCTTTGGCCCTCCGGGATGTTTTAAACCGAAGAACCTTGAAAATTTGTCTATCGCGTTTCCAACGCCTATATCGAGCGTCTCTCCATATATTCTGTACTTTTTATCCCTATAAGCGATGACCTGAGAGTTTGCCCCACTTACATAAAGAACCAAAGGATTTTTAGCCCCGGTAAGCCATCTTCCGAATTCTATGTGTGCAACGCAGTGGTTCACACCGAGCAAGGGAACTTTCAATAACAAGGATAGGGCGCGAGAGGCGGTGGCAACAGTCCTCAAACACGGCCCCATTCCAGGACCGATGGAGAATGCAACACCTTTTATCTCATCCAGATCAATTTCAGCCTTTCTTATGGTCTTTGAGATGACCTCTTTGATATTCGATGCGTGGCTCTGCGCAGCATCCCTCGGATGGATTCCGCCTTCCTTCGGTAAGTAAGGTTTCTCATACTCGGATATTATCTTTCTTTCATCGACGAGGGCTGCACTGAGGTTCCAAGCGGTTCCCTCGATCCCAAGAATTATCGCATCTTCCTTCATTTTTCACCATTGAGAAAATCTTTGATCTTCCTTTTGAGTTTTTGAGACGTTAATGATTCTTTTTCCATGCTATGAAATTTGATAAGTATAACCATCAAACCTCTTTATTAGATGATTGCAAATCAAACATCTCAATGGGTAATAAGCCCTACACCTTCTATCTTATCCACCTGAACCTTTGTCAACTGGAAATTCGTTAATAAAGTAATCCGGTAGCTCTGGTTGTCCCTCTTATGCTCCCCTTCTCGTGTGATACTATAGTAGATAAATTTTTTCAGCACTCTGCTGTGTTGAATGAATCGTATGAACTACCAAGAAATATGCTATTTAGAACCTTGAAAAGTAAAAAAAGCACCGTAATTGCTTATTTTAAGCTCATCAAAAAGCGTTTTTAGGTCCTAAAATGGCAAAAGGACGGGAATGACGGGTTTTCAAATAATCATTCAACAAAGCACGGTAAACCGAAAAATTTAATTTATATCATGGGAGAGGGATAAGTATGAGAATTGGCACGGCAATTGCCATTGTCCTGATACTCCTATTCTTCGGGCTTCCAATCTTAACAGGATACGCCCCTTTTCCCACAGACCCTTCTCCAGATCATGTGGGTGACTTTTTTGGGGGGATTTGGGAATATTCGAGCGAGGTTTTTAAGGTGGTGTCTCAGCGAATTAA